>DATEOX010000698.1:0-2101 GCA_035273585.1 Thermoanaerobaculia bacterium | reverse complement strand
AGCCCACGCCGTACTCATCGGCGAGGCGCTCCACGATGGCGAAAACGCGCGGCAGGAGGTGCAGATGCTGATGGCCGTTGAGGTGGGTGACGCGCAGGCCCGCGTCCAGCACGCGTGAGAGTTGCGCGCGCAGCTCGCGCTCTACGTCGCGCATCCGGATCAGCCGGGCGAAGTAGCGGGGAACGAATTGCGCCCAGTTCTCGAGCAGGAGGTCGTTCGCCCCGACGAGCGACGGCACGTCATCCGCGAGCGGCCGCTCCTCGACCAGCGTGAGGTGCACGCCGACCTCCAGCGTCGGAGTCGATTGCAGCCGCTCCACGGCGTGCTCGAACGCGGCGCCGTTGGCCACCACGCTGCACGCCGTCACGATGCCGTGCAGATGGGCGTGGATCGCGCCGTCGGTCATGCCGCGGTGCAGGCCGACGTCGTCGGCCGTCACGATCAGCGTCTTCACGCTTCCTTCAGATCCTTCACGGGAGCCGGCGGCCGTTGCGACGGAGGACGCGGGTTGCGCGTGCGCATCTCCGGATAGAGCCGCACCAGCTCGAACAGAATCTTGAGGATCACGCGGAACGAGGAGAGGTTCGACGTGCCGCGGATGCGCGGAAAATAGTCGAGGCCGATCTGCTGGATGGCGAAGCCGCGGTTCTTCGCCTTCACGATCAGCTCCGCATCGATGAGCGACCCCTCGGCCTTCAGCTCGATCGACTCCAGCACCTTCCGCTTCATCATCTTGAAGGAGAAGTTGATGTCCCGGTGCGGCCAGCCGAAGAGGACGCCGATCAGGCCGTTGTAGAAGTAGCTGTAGATGGCCCGCCGCCACCCCTCGATGGTCCGGTCCAGGCGGTAGCCGGCGATGACGTCCGCGCCGGTGACGTGCATGGCCCGCAGCGCGCGCCCCAGCACGTCGGGATCGAACGGCAGGTCGGCGTCCATGTAGAGGACGATATCCTTCGTCGTCGCGGCGAAGCCGGTGCGCAAGGTGCCGCCCAGCCTGCGGTTCTTCGCGTGACGGATCATCCGGATGCGCGGGTTGTCCTCCGCCGCGCGCGCCACGAGCGCCGCCGAGTCGTCCGTCGACGCGTCGTCGACGATGACGATCTCGTAGTCGTCCGTGTACTTCGTCAGAGCCTCCACCGCCGCCGCCATGGCGTGCTCGATGTTCAACTCCTCGTTGTACATCGGGATGACGAATGAGACGGATGGGCGCATGGTTTCTTCAGGAACGATGAACGAGGAAGGATGAACGATGAACGGGCGTGAATCGGCTCACCCACCTGTTCATCGTTCATCCTTCATCGTTCAGCGTTTGGCAATTGTACGACCTCGGTCAGTTGCACCGCGAGCAGGCGCGGGTCCTGGTTGTGCAGCACGCTTGCCGGAGCGAACGATTGTTCGGTCACGATGCGGATCGTGGCTCCGGGCTCGATCGGAATCTCCACGCTCGCCGCCTCCCCCTTCCTCGCTGATACGCGGCCGGCGGGCGCCCCGTTGGCGAAGAGCTGGATCTCGTTCGTGTCGTACGGCGAGTCGGGCGAGAGGCGGAACCCGAGGCGCACGCGGCGGGCGGCGGTCGGCGGCAGCACGATCGACGACTCCCTGGCCAGCCAACGCCACTCATCGCCCTCCACCGTCCGCTCCAGCGGATAGACGCCGCGCAGCGGGAGGTAGCGCTCCTCCGGCCGCACCGGGTCGAGCGTCACCTCGCGGTAGTGATTGCGGGTCAGCTTGCCGTACGCGTCGCTCGCCGGCCAGACGAACGCCTTCGCCTCGGCGTGGCGCGTCCCGCCGTCGACGAACTGCGCGAGCGGCACGTTCGGCGCGGCGTAGAAGCCGCGCAGCCCCGGCTCGATGGCGATCGTCTTGAAGTGCATCAGGTACTCCGCCGCCGGCCGAAGGGAGAGGTCGTAGAGGATGACGGTGTTCGGCGGGTAGTTCCGGTTCGCGTACTCCGCGGCCGCGGCGACCGGCGACGGCCCCCTCGTCCGGGCCTTGATGATCGGGCTCACGTACCACCAGGAGATGGCCATGAAGAACGCGGCGGCGAGCCACGGCGCGGCGGCGATCCTCGTGCTCCGGCGCAGGACGTCGAAGCCGGCCG
>DATEOX010000697.1:0-5836 GCA_035273585.1 Thermoanaerobaculia bacterium | reverse complement strand
TCCCGGCCGACCTCTTCGAGAGCGAGCTGTTCGGCTTCGAGAAGGGGACCTTCACCGGCGCCGCGGAACGGAAGCCCGGCCGCCTGGAGATCGCCAGACGCGGCAGCGTCTACTTCGATGAGATCGCATCGCTCGCTCCCGCCTTGCAGGCGAAGCTGCTGCGCGCCATCGAGGAGCGGCGCTTCACCCGTCTGGGCGGCGGCAGCGATGTCCGCCTCGAGGCGCGCGTGATCTCCTCGTCGAGCGCGGACGTCACCGCGGCGCTCCGCCGCGACCTGCTCTACCGCATCAACGTGCTGACCGTCACCCTGCCGCCGTTGCGCGAGCGGAAGGAGGATGTGCCCCGTCTCGCCGAGGACTTCGCCCGCGCTGCCGGCAAGCAGATCGATCGCGATGCGTTGCAACTGCTGGCGGACTACGCCTGGCCCGGCAACGTGCGCGAGCTGCGCAACGCCATCGAGCGCGCCGCGCTCCTGGCCGACGGCGACACGATCACCGCCGCCTCGCTGCCGCTCGCGCCGCCCGAGGAGCTCGTGACCGTCGCCGCCCGCGACGCGTGGACGCTCGACGAGCTCGAGGCGCGCTACATCCGCGAGGTGCTGCGCCGCACGAAGGAGAACTACTCGCGCGCCGCCGAGATCCTCGGCATCAACCGCAAGACGCTGCTGGAGAAGCGGCGCAAGTACGGCATCGAATGAACGTACGACCGGCTCGCAACGAGGACTCGGCGCAGCTCGCGCTCCTGCGCGCGGCGCTGTGGCCCGATGGAACCGTCGACGAGCACGCGCGCGATCTGGAACAGATCTTCGGCGGCGAGTGGTCGCGGACGTACCCGTATGTGGTTCTCGTCGCCGAAGAAGCGGGCATCATCGGCTTCGCCGAGGTCACCTTGCGCTCGCGCGCCGACGGATGCGACCCCACCCGTCCGGTCGGGTACCTGGAGGGTTGGTACGTCGACGCGTCCCGCCGACGGCAGGGTGTCGGCGCCGCGCTACTCGCGGCGGCGGAAGAGTGGGCAAAGGCGCAGGGCTGCACGGAGATGGCATCCGACACGTGGCTCGACAACGAGATCTCGCAGCGCGCGCACGAGGCGCTTGGCTTCGAGGTGGTGGATCGCGTGGTCACGTTCCGCAAGCCGCTAACTGTGTCATCCTGAGCCGCGAAGACGGCGAAGGATCTCCCCGCAAGTGCGAGGAGATCCTTCGCTTCGCTCAGGATGACACCGGAAAGGGAGGCCGAGGCTTTGCCAACCAGCGCACCGGCCCGTGGCCGGCGGTGAAATTTCGATTCATATGGGTCCGTTCGAATGCCGACGCCGAGCTGGCTTCCGCCGGCGAGCGTTACCTCAATCGGATCAAACATTTTTATCCGGTCGAGGTGGTGGAAGTGGCTCCTGAACGAAGTAGACAAAGCCGGAGTGACGGGGCTATCATCCGCGCCGATTCGGCGCGCCTGCTGGCCGCAATCCCCGAGCGCGGGTACACCGTAGTGCTCGACGAGCGGGGCCAAACCTTTGATTCTTTGAAGTTTGCAAGGTGGCTCGAGAGGTTGACGATGGACAGCCCGCATGGCGTCAACTTCGTGATGGGGGGAGATGTCGGCCTCGACGAGACCATCAGACAGCGCGCCGATAAACTGCTGAGCCTCTCAGCGATGACTCTCCCGCATCAGGTCGCTCGGGTCGTCCTGCTGGAACAGATTTATCGAGCGTGCACGTTGATGCGCAACATCGCATACCACAAGTGAGGAGAGCCGGCTTCCCATGGCCAAAACCAAGACGAAGGTCAATCCCTACCAGCAGTACGAGGATGCGCTCCGCCAGAAGCAGCACGAGCTCCTCGACTCGTACGAGCGCGACAAGGCCGCCGGCAACGCCCAGCCCGACGACGGCATCCAGGACCTCGCCGACAAGGCGGCGAGCGCCTACTCCAAGGAGCTCAACTTCTCCCTCTCCGACGCCGAGCGCAACCTGCTCATGCTCATCGATGAGGCGTTCGTCCGGATGAGCAACGGCTCCTACGCGGTCTGCACGAACTGCAACGCCACGATCGGCGAGAAGCGTCTCCAGGCCGTCCCCTGGACGCCGTTCTGCATCGACTGTCAGGAGCTGCAGGAGAAGGGTCTTCTCTCGTAGGCCCGTGGGCTGATGCCGCGGCCGCTCAACACCGTCCTCACCCAGATCGCCAACGGAAAGCCGCCCGCCGCCATCCTGGTGGGCGGCTCTTCCGAGTACCTCGCTGAATCCGCCTTCCACGACCTGCGCGACGCCCTCGTCGCCGCCAACCCCGGCATCGCCCTCGAGGCGTATGAAGCCGGTGCCGAGCTGGCCCGCATCCTCGACTCCTACCGCACCATGTCGCTCTTCGGCGGCAAGCGGCTGCTCGTCATCAACGAGCTGAACGCCTTCGTCTCCGCCAAGGAGCTGACCTCGCTGTACGAGAAGGCGGTCAGCGACTGGAAGAGCGCGAAGACGGACAAGAAGCGCGCCTCTTCCGCGGCGAAGCTGCTCCACGTCCTCGGGCTGGTCGGCGTCGACCTGGAGATGACCGACCGGCAGATCGCCGAGGCGCTGGGCGTCGCGGACGCGACCCTGGGCGAGATGCTCGCCTTCTGCCGCACCACCGGCAAGAAAGTCGGCGCCGGCGAAGGCGACGCCGCCATCCTGATGGAAGCCATCGCCCGCGGCGGCGCCCCCGGCGCGCTCCTCCTGATGCGCACCGGCGAGATCCCGCGCGACTCGGCCACCGTCGATCTCATCGACAAGCACGGCGCGGTGGTCGTGACCGACCTCACGCGCGAGAGCTTCAACAGCGCGCTGGAGGCGGCCATCAACGCCGCCGCGGCGGAAGCGGAGGTGAAGTTCGAGCAGCGGGCCATCGCGAAGCTGCGCGAGCGGCTCGGCATCGAGCGGATGCTTGCCGACAAGTTCTCGAAGGAAGTGCCCGAGCTGCGCGGCGCGCTCGGCGAGGCCGAGCGCCTCATCACCCTCGCCGGCAGCGGCGGCCGCGTCACCGCGGACATGATCGACAAGGAGATCGCCGCCGTCGAAGGCGGCGCGCGCTACGAGCTCGGCTCGCTCTTCACCGAGGGGAAGATCCTGGAGGCGGTGTCGAAGCTGCGCGATCTCGTGGCCCAGGCGCGGCGCGAGGACGCCCGCGCGGCGCTGGAGATCCATTACGGCCGCTTCCTCTTCCCGATCGCGGACGAGCTGCGGCAGATGATCGGCATCGTCTCGTTCGCCCGCCTGCACAACGTCGACCTGCGCCAGTCGATGCAATACAACCGCTTCAAGGACATGCTCGGCGATCGCGTCGGCGACTACCTCAAGCAGCACGGACTCGTGCGCCAGCGCCCGCATCCGTTCCCCCTGCACAAGAAGTGGGAAGCCGCGCGCGGCTGGAAGGAGGAGGACCTCTTCCGCGCCCTCGCCGCCGTCGCCGACCTGGAGGTGAAGCGCAAGAGCGGCGGCCTGCCGGTGGATGTCGGGCTCGAGACGTTCCTGCTCTCGCGTCTCCGCTGAACTCGTGGTGCACTGTCTCGGCGATAGCGCCGGCCCGCGCTTTGCTCGTCGGGCCCATACATGGACGATCGTCGATTCTCCCAATCCGATTTCACGCAGGATGTCGAACGCTGGACGCCTTCCGTCTGTGGCTTCTGCTCGGTGGGCTGCGGCGTCGAGATCGGCTCGACCGGCAACCAGATCGTTGGCGTACGCGGCCGTACGGACTATCCCGTCAACCGCGGCCGTCTCGGCCCGAAGGGCTTGAATCAGCATTACGCCAATCGCCATCCCACGCGCGCGCTCTACCCGATGATCCGCAACCGCAAGGGGAAGCTCGTGCGCGCCACGTGGGACGAGGCGATGCAGGTGGTCGTCGGGAAGTTCCAGGAGACTCTCATCGAGCAAGGCCCCGACGGCGTCGCCTTCTACAATTCCGGCCAGCTCCTTCTCGAGGAGTACTACACCCTCGGGAAGATCGCGCGTGCCGGCCTCGGCACGGCAAACATCGATGCGAATACCCGTCTCTGCACTGCCACGACGGCCGCGTCGCTGATGGAGAGCTTCGGCGCCGACGGGCCGCCGGGCGCATACGAAGACTTCGAGAAGACCGAGTGCATCGTCCTCCTCGGCCACAACGCCGCCGAACAGAGCACGGTCCTGTGGATGCGCATCCTCGCGGCGAAAGACGGCCCCAACAAGCCGAAGATCATCGTCATCGATCCGCGACGCACCTTCACCGTCGAAACCGGCGCGGACCTCCATCTGCAACTGCGGCCCGGCACGAACGTGGCGCTGCTCAACGGCATCTGCAACCTGCTCATCCGCAACCGCTGGATCGACGAGAAGTTCATCGCCCGTCACACCGTCTACTTCGACCGCTTCAGGAAGATCGTCTCGAAATACACGCCCGCGGTGGTCGAGAAGATCACCGGAGTGCCGCAGAAGCAGCTCCGCCAGGCGGCGCAGTGGATCGGCAGGTCGCGCTCGACGGTGACCACCTGCCTTCAAGGCGTCTATCAGAGCAATCAGGCCACGGCGGCGGCATGCACGGTCAACTCGATGCACCTCATCATGGGCAAGATCGGCAAGCCGGGATGCGCGCCGTTCCAGTTCGCCGGACAGCCGAGCTCGATGAATACGCGCGAGACCGGCGCGGACGGCACCTATCCGGCGTACCGCAACTGGGAGGACCTCGGCCACATGCGCGATCTCGCCCAACGCTGGAACATGCCGGTCGAGCTCCTGGGCAAGAAGCCGGTCTCCGCTCCCGAGATCTTCGAGCTGGTGGAGAAGGGCTTCGTCAAGGTGCTGTGGGTCACGGGCACCAATCCGGCGGTGAGCATGACCGATCGGATGAAGCAGCTCCGTTCGCTCGCCGGCACGTTCCTCATCGTGCAGGACTCGTTCGTCAACACCGAGACCGCTCAGTTCGCGGACGTCATCCTGCCCGCGGCGATGTGGGGGGAGAAGACCGGCTGCATGACCAACGCGGAGCGCCGCTGCAGCCTGCTTCTCAAAGCCGTCGATCCGCCCGGGGAGGCGCGCAGCGACTTCGAGGTCTTCGTCGACTTCGCCTGGCGCATGAACCTGCGCGACCGATCGGGAGAGCCGCTCATCAAGTACACCGACCCGGAGGGAGCGTTCAACGAGTGGCGCGAGATCTCGCGCGGCACGATTCCCGACTACAGCGGGATGACCTACGCGAAGCTGCTCGAGCGCGGCGGGATTCAGTGGCCTTGCAACGACGATCATCCGGACGGGACGACGCGCCTCTACATGAAACCGGTCTTCCCGACGACGTGGCGGATCTCGGAGGTCTACGAGAAGGATCTCGACAGCGGCCACGAGCACACGCAGCGCGAGTACCGCGAGAAGCGCGATCCGAAGGGGCGGGCAGTGCTGATCGCGACGGAGTTCCACCAGCCCGCGGAGGCTCCGGATCGCAGCTACCCGTTCACGGTCATCAGCGGCCGGCAGGTCTATCACTGGCACACGCGCACGAAGACGATGAAGTCGCCGGTACTGCGCGAGGCGGCTCCGGGGGTCTTCGTTTCCCTGAACAGGGCCGACGCGAAACGCCTGGGCATCGCCGACGGCGACATCGTGCGCGTGATCTCGCGTCGCGCGCACGTCGAGGGACCGGCTCGGGTCGGCGACGTCGTCGCCCGCGGCACGGTCTTCATCCCGTTTCACTATGGCGAGCTCGATCGCAACGAGGCGGCGAACAACCTGATGGCGAAGCGGCACGACGCCGTGTCGAAGCAGCCGGTGCAGAAGAGCGCGGCCGTGCGCGTCGAGAAAGTGAGGTCCGGCGATGGCCGCACGTGGTGGTAG
>DATEOX010000696.1:0-25371 GCA_035273585.1 Thermoanaerobaculia bacterium | reverse complement strand
GAAGGCGCAATTCGAGCTGCTCTACGGGCTGCTGTCGAAGATCGATGACGTGCCCGGACTGCGCATCGCGGAGCTCGATGCGCTCGTGGGCCGCATCCCGTTTCCCGATGAATTCCTCGATCTGCTCCGCGCGGCGCGGGCCACGGCCCACTCACCCTCGGCCCTTCTTCCGCTGCGCAGCACGTATTGCCAGCGCATCGCCGATCTGATCAAGGCGATGCTCTACCGGCCGAGCTGGTGGCCGGTGTTCCGCGACTTCACCGCGCGGCAGCAGCTGGTGATCACCGGAGAAGGCGTGAGCGCGTCGCTGCGCAAGTCGCGCGCGACGGCGAATCCGTTCGAGATCGATCAGTACTACGACCTCCTCACGCGCGACGACAAACGTGCGCCCTTGCGCGGCGGCGTCGACTGGCCGTTCCAGTCGCACAACGTTTACGACGAGCTGACCGGCGCGTCCGACTCGAGCAGCATGACGGTCGAAGGACTGGCCTTCGGAAGCCTCGGCGGCTGGGGAAAGCAGACCGCGGAGTTCAACAACGGCAAGACGCTGATCATCAGCGAGACGACGCAGGGGCGGCTCGACTCCGTCACCGTGATCCGCATCGGCCGCATCGCCATGCTGTGGAATCGCGCCCGTCACGTCATCGTGTACGAGCGCAGCACGCGCCGCGCGCCGCGCTATGCGCTGGACAGGAACCGGCCAGCGAGCGACGCCGAGGACACGTGGGAGTTTCAGTCGCCGGCGTTCGACCACTTCGCCGCGCTGCGCAAGGTGCGCGAGTACGTGCAGATCACCGAACAGAAGCGGACGTATCCCGACACCTCGACCACGCGTCCCATCGCCGGCCCGCTGAAGGCAAGCTTCTTCGAGACCACGGTCATTCCGGTGAAGTCGAGCTGGGGACACGACGTCCCGAACGGCTTCGTCATCGCGCTGAGAGGGCCGCTCACGGAAGAGGAGAAAGACTTCTTCCCGTTCCCGAAGATCTTCCTCAAGAAGGCGCGCGCCCGCGGCAAAGGCGAGGGCACAGTCGATCATCAGCTGCGCGATCCGAGCGAGTTGCGTTTCTTCACCTCGACGCGTCCCGAAGACGGCGGCGACACCGACCTCTGGCCCGCCGTTCCGGACATCGACTTCCCACTGGTGCGTACGGACGCCGCGCTGCCGCTGCCTTTCAAGTCGCGCTTCTCGCGTTTCCGCAAGCAGCCCGACGCGCGCGTCGCGGACTACGGCCAGAGCCGCTTCACCATCACCGTCGATCCACCCGAGGAGGCGGTCGATCTGATGCACGGCAGGCTGTCGGAGGGCATCGAGGCGCGCGTGACCTCGGTGAGCATGGCGCGCGGAAAAATGCCGGCTGACACGCCGCTTCCCGTCGACAGCCCCGCGGTGAAGACGGCACAGCCGCTCGCGGTGGCACACGCGGTGATCAACGACGGACTGTCTGAGCTGCGCATGCAGATCGCGCAGGCTCGCGCCGACGGGGCCGGAACGCTCGCGAATCTCAGCGACTTCACGAGCGAGGCGAAGAACGTGATCGCCGAGCTTCGAGTGCGTGCGAACACGCTCGCGAGCAAGCTGCCGGCGAACGTCCCCGCCTTCACCTGGAACGGCGAGCAAAAAGACTGGAACGCGAAGCTGGAGAAGAACCTCGATCGGCAATTCGAGTCGTGGCGCGCGCAGCTTCGACTGCCCACCGGGACAGCCGAAGAAACGATGCGGCGCGCCCTCTCGGCGCTGGAAAGCGTCTGCCGTCAGGTCCGTCAACGTATTGACGACGTCGGCTTCCTGCCGGTCGAGGCGATGAATCGCATCGATATCGCCAGGGTCGCGCTGATCAAGCGGGCGACGACGGTCAAGAAGGAATTGCTCGATGACTTCAACGCCCGGGTCGATCGACTCGCCGCGCGATATGCGGAGATCGTGGCGGCATCGGAGGAGGCGCAGGGCCTCATCGCATTTCAGGACGAAGTGGATCGCGTCCTCGGCGATTTCTCCGATTCACTCACACGATTCGACGGCGATGCGCGCAAGCATCTGGCCGACGACCTCGGGCCCTGGTTCAGCGCCAACGGATTGATCGCCAAGCTCGGCGACTCGCTGAAGGAGCTGACCACCGATCTGCTACTTCGCGCCGCGGACATCATCGCCTCCGTTTCGCCGGTGCAGTTCGAGCAGCCCGACTGGCAACGACTGAAGGACGACACCGCCGCGCTGTTGAACGCGTTCTTCGCGGCAGTGGAGAGCGTGGTGACCCAGCCGGTCAACGACCTGCGCGGCAAGCTCGGTGCGCATCTCGACGATAAGGGAAAATTGTCTGTGCTCAGCGCGGCCACCGGGAAGGTGGAGAGCGCATGCGGCGACGCGGCGACGCTGATCAATCAGGGCGCGGACGCCATCGATGCACTGAAGACCTTCCTCGACAAAGCCGTCATCCAATTCAAGGGCGACCGTGAACACGACATCAAGAGCATCGCAGAGCAACTCGACGGCGTGTTGACCGACCTGCAGGCGACAGTATGGGGCGCCGTCGCCGGCACATTCAACGATGCGGCGAATTTCGCCACGAATGCCACGAACGGCTTCGACAATCTCCTCAACAGTCTTCGCCTCGATGCGCCGCTCGACGAAGTGCAGAGGGCGGTGGAGGCGGCGGCGAAGACCATCACCGACTCGCTCGAGGCGACGGGTCGGCAGGTCGAGCGCGCCATCGCCGATGAAGTGCGCAAGCTCGCCGCGCCGGTCGAAGCCGCGGCCGCCACCGCCGCGCTCGAGCTCACCCGCGTCCTGGCCACCGGTCCGATCAACGACGCGATCGCCTGCACGCGCGACCAGCTCGGCTACTACTACGACTCGGCGAAAGACCTGCTCGACGTCACGCGCGCGGCCGCGCTCTTCAATGACATCGGCAGCTCGGTGCTCAACTCGCTGAGCGCCGAGCTGCCGTTCGATCGCATCCGCGATCGCCTGCTGCCGCAGTTGAACGGTCTCGATCTGAGCCAGCTGCTGCCGAACTTCGGCGGCCTGAAGCTCGAGCACCTCTTCCCCGATCTCAGGGCGCCGGACGACGGCTCGGAGAACGACTGGATCCGCATCCGTCACGGCTTCGACAAAGACCGGCTCACCGCATTCGCCGACGTCGACGTCGACAAAGTGATCGAAGGCAATCCGGTGGTGTTCATCCTGCCGCCGATCTCGCTGAAGCTGCGCGAGCCTCACTTCCTGGCCACCAGCCGCCTCGAGCTCTCGTCGGGCGGCGGGAAGTCGCAGTCGACGAAGGCATCGATCAAAGCCGACTGGATGCTCTGTCTGTCCGACAGGCCGGTGGTGACGCTGCGCGAGGCGACGCTCTTCTACGACAGCAACGGCGGATTCGATTTCGCGTTCGACTCGGAGAAGGTCGAGCTCGCGCCCGAGTTCCAGTTCATCACCTCGGCGCTGAAGAATCTTCTGCCGCAGGACGAAGGGCTCACGCTGACGCCGATCATGCCCGCGGGCATTCGCGCGGAGCTCGGGCTGCCGCTGCCCGATCTCACCACCGGCGCGTTCACGCTCACCGGCATCACGCTGTACGCGTTCATGGAGCTGCTCATCGCGGACGGCTTCGAAGTCCGCACCGGCTTCTGGCTGAGCAAGCCGGAGCGGCCGTTCGGACTGGCGGTCGTGTTCCTCGGCGGCGGCGGCTGGGTCGGCGTGGAGGTCGCGTATCGTCCGCCCGACCGTTTCGTTACGCGCGTGAGCATCGGCATCAGCGCCGGCGCGTTCGTCGCGGTCAACTTCGGCGTGGCCCGCGGAAGCGCGGGGATTCTGTTCACCGCGGGCGTCGATTTCTTCCGCGACTTTCGCACGCAGGGTGGGCGGACGCTCATCACCCTCGGCGTTCTGGTGTGGGGCGAGTTCTCCATCCTCGGCATCGCCAGCGCGTCGCTGCGGCTGATGCTCTCGATCACCTACGACGCGGACAAGGGATCGATGATCGGACGAGGCACGGTGGAGGTGAGCATCAAGATCTGCTGGTGCTTCACGCTGAGGGTGAGCCAGAGCGTGTCGCAGCAATTCATCGGCAAGGGCGGAGGCTCGAGAGAGCGCGCGCTTGCCCCCGCTCCTGTTGCGCCTCCTCCTCGTGATTTCAAGAAAACGATTCAGGCCGTGAACAGCAACGTGGCCTTATAGAGGAACTGCATGGCGGAAATGATCCTGAATCTCACGATCGTGCCGGTTGGGCCGCGTGACTCGTTCGTACGGAACGCCGGCGAGAAGTGGCGCTTCGCGTTGCAGCTCGCCGTGAGCTTCACGGAGCAACCGACCGAGCAGGAAATCGAAAAGTTCGCAAAGGCAATGCTTCCGTGGATCGCGCTCCGGCGGCCCCACGACACAATCAAGGTGGCGTGGAATCTGATCAAAAACGGACGCGTGCTGCGCGATGCGGGTACGTTCGACATCAACGTCGATGCGAAGACCGAGGGCACGCTCAGTCTTCCGATTCGCGACGACCTCGAATTCGGAGAGGTGTGGCGGGACTACGCGAAGATCCCGCAGCCGGAACGGAAATTCGGTTTCACCACACAGGGCGAAGCGAAGGAGACAACCAAGACGACAATCCTCCTGCCATCCGTCCTGCAATCCCTCGGCGGCGCGACGCCGGAGATCAGCAGCGCTCAGCTGCAATGCACCTGGTACTTCGACGTGAACGTCACGGCCGGTTTCGTCAACGCGCTGGCGGAAGGCGATGTGCAGATCGCCGCGTGGCCGATGTTGTTCATCGACGACCGGACGCACACGCAATTCGAATACATCCCGAACATCGACATCCCGCATCCCTTCGTGTTCGAGGGAAAAGTACTTCGCATTCCGTATCGCCGCACCGACACGGGCGCCGCGTCGCGTCCGGGACGAACGCTTCCCTTTCCTCTGAAGACCGAGCCCGACGAGCCCGTGCTGAAGACGTACTGGCTGCCGGCCAAAGACAGCCGCCTCGACAGCCTCGCGGAGATCGAGGCGGTAGTCGCGCAGGCACTGAGCCTTCGCGCGCGCATCGCCTCGCTCACGCCGGACCTAATCTTCGACGCCGGCATCAAGCGCGCGAACACCGCGGATGCCGCAGCCGACGCGCGCGCATTTCTCGATCTCGCGCGAAAGGTGTTCGAGCAAGATCCTGAGCTCGATCGCGATCTCGTGCGCAAGATGATCGGCGATGCACTGAAGCAGGCCGATTTTCTCGGCGAGCTTCGCAAACAAATCGTGACCGCCGCAACGACCTCGTGGACGACGGTCATGATGGCTAAAGTCAACGCGGCAGCGCGCGCCGCAGGCATCGCCGAGTGGATCGCCGGCACGCCGTCGTTCGACGAATTCGCCGAGTTTCTCCTGCCGAAGACGACCGACATCAAGCCGCTCCTCCCCGGCGAAGGAATCGACGTGCTCCTCGGCGCGGCCGACACGCGCCTGCGCCATCTCGACGCCGAGGACACGGCCAACGACAGCGATCACGCGCAGATCGCAGAGCTCGGCGTGCTCGTGCGCCGCGCAAAGAGCGATGCGCTGCTGGCCCAACGCGATTGGTCGCTCGCCACCGCCACCGTGGCGGTGCTCGCCAATTTCGACGGTGACGATCGCTACTGGGGATCGCGGCAACCGGAGACCGCGCGTCACAGCGACAGGCCGATCGTGCGCGGCATCCGCAGCGCGTTCATCAACGGTCTCTCCAGCACCGACATCACCTATCGTGGCGTGCCGCTGGTGGCGGAGACCGTCGGCAGCGCGCTGCACGGAAACATGGGGCGGGAAACCGAGGAGAGCGACGCGCCCGAGATCCAACCGCTGATGCCGCTCAGCTTTCAAACCGTCGGACCGGTGAAGGACGAGTTTCCGAACATCAGTTCTTTCTGTCTGGTCCCTCCGCTCCGTTACGGCGACTGGTATCAGTTCGCTGGATTCGTGATCGATCGCGGCGGCGGGATTCCGCGGGAGCTGGTCCCGGCGGACACGCGGCCAGTGTCGTCGAATTTCGATTGGCAGAAGCTCACCGCCGGAACGCTCACCGCGCTCGATACGTCCGAGGCGATTCATTTTCTGCGGCGCGTGCCGGTCGGCGAGGTCAACATCCGTCCGATGCCCAACACGTCGGCGCCCGCCAAGCCGCCGTCGTGGCCTGCATTGCCGGAGGGCGTGACGCTGCGCTCGCGCGAGTGGCTGTCGGTGCGCGCGCCGAAGTCGGATAGCGTTCCGGCGCTGCTGATGAGCAAAGGCGACGACTACACGCTGAAAAACCCGGAGATCGAGTTCCGCGTCAGCGCGCCTGCGCTCGATGAGCACACGCTCTCGCGCTGGATGATGCCGGCGGCGCTCGCCGCGGGGGACGATCCGCAGCCGGCCCGTGTCGCGCTGGCGAAGTTGAACGACGCGCTGGCGGACATCCATGCGAAACGCGACGCCCTTCCGGAAAAACCGGACTGGAGGCAGGAGGCGAACGTGCTGCCGTTCGATCCGGCTGTGGCGAAGATCGGTCTGCGCTGCACCTTCGTCGATGAAACCGGCCGGGCCACAGAGCGCGAAACGTCTCTCGACGTGGCGGTCACCGTCTCGGCGAAGGTCGGTGCGGCGAACGAGGTGGCCGGCGAACGGATCACATTGCGTCCCGGCTCGTTCGTCGCCATCGAGCTGGTGCCGCTCGTCGCGAAGTCCGACTTCGATGCGCGCTTCGAGGCACTGGCCATGCGCAACCTCATCGAGGAGGACGTGTGGATCGACGAGGGCGGCGCGGAGTTTCGCGCGTTCCACCCATCGCGCATTCTCATCGAGGCCGCGAGCGCCGAGCTGCCGGAGGAGAGCAAGCTCTTTCAGGCGCTGACCGTGACGGCGCTTCCGAACGGCGCGATCGATGTGTCGCTATCGCCCGCCGACGGCGTGGCGCTCAGTTCAATGGCCTTCGCCGATCGCTTCGAGCTGACGCGGCAGCGCTGGGTCTGGAGGAACCGCCCCATCTTCACCATCGACGAGCACGACATGCCGCGGCCGCTGCAGAGCGAGCTCCCCGACAAGCTGGCGACGGCGGAGCGCGATGATCACATCGACGTGCTTCGATTCGACGCGCTGGCGGAGCTCGATCGCGGACTGGTCGACCGCGGCCGCATCGGCGGCCGCGTTCCGCGCGAGGCCGACAGCACGCCGCTCGTCGCGCCGCGCTTCCTGATCGATGACCGCGACGCCGTCAGTCACGCGGATTACCTCCGCTTCGGCTGCACGTTGATCTCGCGCTACGAGGGGATCCTCATCCCTCGCAAGCGGCACGTCGTGGCCCGGATGAAGCATGCGGACGATGCAGCGAATGTGCTGGAGCCGGTGTCGCAGCGGACATGGAAGCGCGTCACCACCCCCTTCCGCGGCGACCCCACGCGGCTCAAGGCGCCGAAGGTGCTGGCCATTCTTCCGCTCACGCAGCGCCTGCAGAAATTCGCGATTCCGGAGACATCGCCCGATGCCACGCCGTTCCTGATCGTGCTCGATGAGATCTGGTTCCGCGAGTACGGGCCGGGCGAGCGGCTCAACGTCGAGGTGGTGCTGGAAACGCGCGAGATCGGCGAGCCGCCGAAAGGCAAGGAGGGCGAGCGACCATTCCGCGTCGGTCCGCTGCCCGATCACTACGTGCAGGCTCAACGTCTCTATGACCCATCGAGCGACGACAAACAGGACGCGGGCGTCGGACGTCATCTCTTCAAGGTGTTCGGCCCGTTCGGCCATTCACTCGACCGCTCCGGCAATGAGGCTCTGGCGAATGCCACGGCGTTCATCGCGTTTGCGCCGGCGGAGGTCAAAACGCATTACGCCGCGTTCGTCCGCATGCGGCGCGTGGTCGGCGGAATCGAAGGTCCGCCAGGCGCTACGTACGCGCTCTACACGCAACCCGACGCGCGGCAGTTGCTCGCCGGCGGCGACGCGGAGTTGATCGTGAAGAGCGTGAAGAACGAACTTCATTACGAGGGATTGGCGCTCGATCTCCGTCCAACGGAACAGACGGATGCGAGCGTATCCGATCAATACCGTTACCTCCTCATCGCCGGCCCGAATCTCCACGACTTCGGCCGCGGCTCCAATCTTTTCCTTCCAAAGCAGGCCGCTTGGCTGACACCGCATGAGAGGTCAGTCGCAACGTCCGACGGATCGAAGCTCGAAGCAGGAACGTACTCCGCGCGCATCCTCGAGCTCCTGCTGAACGGCCGCTTAGCGAAAGGCAAGTCGCCGATCGAGAAGACGATGAAGCTGAAGGAACTGCTCGCGAGTCTGTTCGTCAATGACGCCAATCCTGAAGACGCGCCGGCAATGATCCGTCGCATCTCGCCGTCGTTCACAGTGAGGGTGGAAGGGTGATCCGCTAATGGCCGCACGAAGGGCAGATTTCGGCAAGCTGAAGGCTGAGTTGACGGCGAAGAAACGGTGCAAGGCAAGCTTGTAGTCGAACATTGCATCGCGCGACAGCTTCCACCGAACGGATCAAGCGTTAATCACCGGTGCCAGTCGATGACAGAAGCACAGCAACAGAGCAGGCAGGTTTGGCGAGAGTTGCGAATGCATCAGAGACCCGTACTATGAGACATGGAGGCGTGAAGCGGGCGTTCCTCCATCGGCGGGGCGTGGCGCAGCCTGGAAGCGCGCTTGGATGGGGTCCAAGAGGTCGCAGGTTCAAATCCTGTCGCCCCGAGAGTATGCGAATGCTGCGGTTTCAGCGTAATGCCGCAGCCTTTGCAGAAACGAAAGCTCTTGACTGACACCTGGCGCTAGGTGCGGTAAGCTCGACACGCAAGCCGCCGGATGTTACCAATTGGCGCATCCGCACCTTCTTGACAATCTCGCATCCACCGCGCCTGTAGCTGATGTACAGGCGCGGTCTGAGCCGCATCGGCTGCGACGATAATGGCTTCCTGTAGGGAGAATCGGCAAAAAGGCGCCTACCACGCCTGCATGGGGTGTTTCCGCGGTCACAGACCCTCCACGCACCGCCGCTCCCCGCGCTTCTCAGCGCATCCTGAAGCCATTTCGCCCGACCGGTGCCGCCGCCTCGGCGATTTCGGAGACCGCGCCTGCACGTGGAAGACAGCCGCGGTCCAAGAGCGCGGAGCCGGGATGCGCGATCGTCGCAAAGGGATGCGGCAGCTACCCCCTTTCTCCCATGTTTCACTCCACACTCCCTACCCCTCCTGCGCCGTTCGCGCTTCCTACGCCACCTGCGCCCGCTGGCGCGCCTCCCGCGCCTCCCATCTTCGGGGAGCAGACCGCGCTCCCAGCGTCTGGCGACAGCCGGCCGGAGAACGAAGAACTCCTGCGCGAGCTCGGGGTGCGCTTCGAGGCCTTCCTCGACCACGCGCGCTACGTCCTCAATCACAGCTCCGGTACCGTTCGGTGGTACCGGGACTCCATGCGGAATTACGCCAAGTTCCTCCGCCTCGGGCTCGGGCTTCCGCGCGACCAGTTCCAGCTCCGCATCTACGACCTCGACGGGTGGGTGCGCTGGAATCTCCACGACCGCAAGCTATCGCCGATCTCGATGCACAACTACTGGCGAGGCGTGAAGCTCTTCTGGAACGATGTCGCTGGCCGCGACGATATCCAGCACCCGTTTGAAGGGAAGAAGGCGCCCGCGAGGCCGCAGCGCGTCCCGAAGGCGCATGCGCCGGACGAATGCCGCCGCATTCTTTCCGCGGCCGAGAACTATCCGTGGGAGACGCCGTTTCACCGGGCGCGTGCCCTCGCGATCCTCGGTACGGCGCTCCTCGCGGGGCTTCGCAAGAGCGAGCTCCTCGCGCTCGAGGTGCGCGATATCGACCTGCACGCGGGCACCATCCGCGTCCGGCACGGCAAAGGCCGCGGGGGCGGCAAAGAGCGGGTGTGTTACATGCCGGACGAGCTGCGGCGGCTCCTTTCGAGCTACACCTCGGCACGCGCGTCTGCGCAGCTCGTCTGCCCGGAGTTCTTCGCGTCGCTTAAGTACCGCCGCGGCATTCGGCAGGACACGTTGAAGCGGATCGTGACGTACGTGCGAGCGGCATCCGGCGTGAAATTCACGATGCACACGCTCCGGCACAGCTATGTCTCCTGGCTCGTGCGCTCCGGTGTACCACTTCCCGTCGCGAGCGAGCTTGCCGGCCATACGATGATTGAGACGACGATGAACTACATCCGGGTTTTTGATGCGGACAAGCGCCAGTCCGTTGGACGACTCCGCATGCAGTGATCCGTATGCGTATCCCGGGCGGTGCACATCCGAACCGCCCGGGGCCGCCCTCGCGCGCTCCCGTGCGCGGGTGACGACGCAGAGCGAGCGGCGTTAGAGTACACGCGCAGTCATGCTGCCTGAGACGCCCTCGCTGTTTCGATTTGACATGCGCGACGCCGTAGCTCGTCTGCGAAACGTCGCGCGTGTGGACGGCGTCGCGATCCGCCTTCCGGGACTTTCAATCACCGTCAACGTCGAGGACATCGAGAGGCGCGTCGCGCGGGAGATCGTGATCCGGCTTGCCGATCGCCGTGTCCTCAATTCGCGCGAGTGCTGCGATAGCTGCGTCTCGAACGCGCTCGCATCGCTGGAGAAGGTCCGATCCTTCTTGGTCGATAAGCAGGTGGAACTCGCCGACCTTACTGATGGGCCGCTCTACGTCCTCATCTCGATGATGCTCGAAGGCATCCGCCAATTCCTCACCTACGAAGAACGCACGAAGCACCATGCACGACGGCTCTCACCGGAAGGTGGCTTCGACGAAGACGCCACGTTCCCCGCGCCCGGCTTTTTCTATCGGGATCGGTACCGGCTTGCGCTAGAACAGTTGCGGGCGCACCTCTACCGCACGCTGGAACAGATCGCCGCGATTGCGGACATCACGATCCCGACGATCCCGCCCGAGATGCGCTATTTGGCTGGATGGCCCCCCGACGCCTATCTCGTGACCTGATCTGCCTACACTGCTTGTTAGAAGTCGAGCTCAAGCCGATCTGCGGTCGCCAGGTACTCGCCGGAGAAGACCGCCGAATAGCGCTGCGTCATCGCCAGACTCGAATGGCCCGCAAGCTCCATCGTGACGCGATCGTCAGCGCCGGATTGGCGAAGAAGGGTCACGTAGGTGTGTCGGAGCACATGCGGCGATACCTGAAGGCCCGTGCGCGCGCGGATGGTCGCGAAGAGATGCCGGACTGCGCCGATGCCGAGGCGCGCACCTCCTTTCTTGTTCAGGAAGTAGGCGTCCGCAACCGCATGCCCGGCATTCTCGCGCTCTTCTTCATAGACACGAAGGATGTGGGCGAGCTGCATCGTCATGTACGCAGTTCGCGTCTTGCCGCCGTCCTTGCCCTTGCCTCGTATGATGCGGAAGGTTCGTGCCGAGGCATGGACGTCTTTCACGTCAAGCGCAAGAACCTCTCCCACCCGCAGGCCGGAAAAGAGCATGCATCCGACGAACGCGAGATTGCGTGCAACCAAGAACGGCGAGCCGCGTTGATGACTGAGATGCGACAAAAGCCGTTCGGCATCTTCGCGGGGAATCGCCCGCGGGATCGGCGGCGTTGCCAGGGGCCTGCGAAACTGCCGAAGCGGATTCCAGACGCCATGCAAGACCGTAAAACGGTCGATGAGCGACACAAGCGCACACCAGTAGTTGCGGACGCTCGTGTGTTGGAGGCCACGGCCGCGCATCCAGGCAATCCACTCTTCGAGGACCCGGGCTTGCTCGTCGGGCTCGCCGCGCAGGAAGCGAACGAGGGCGTCCTGCTCTCGCAAAAAACGGCGGAGCTGCCGATAGGCGATGTGCCACCACCGGATGGTCCTCGGGCTCAATCCATCGACATCGTACGCAAAGCGAATCGCCCGCTCCACTTCCTCATCCAGCCGTTCGATGGAAGCGAATTGGAACGGCCTCGTAACGCTAGCCCGAGGGAGGGAAGGCGGAGGTGCCCCAAAGGGCGTCCAGACGGGAGGCACAGCATCCATCCGAGGAGAAAGATCAGGCGGAAGAAGCGGCTCCGGCATCATGCAGCGTCGGCGTCAACGATTCCAGCTTCTTTCGCACGTCGCGCGCTGCGCTCCGCGATCACCTCGGCTAGACGATTCGAGACGTCCCGCGGCTCGTCGATCGGCGCCGCGACCTCGCGCCCGATCCGTTTTCCCATCTCGGCCTCGATCCGCTTCCGCACCTGCATCGGGCTAAACGGAAGGTCGAGCGGCTTCATGATGTGAATGCGCCGGCCTTTGTATGTCTTGCCCTTCAAGAGCCAGTAGCAGTCCCCGACAGGAAGCGATGCGAGCTCGCGCGTCCGGTACGCCATTTCCTCCTCGGGCGTGAGCAGCGGATCATCGATGCTGTCGTGCGGGCGAATCTGTTCGCGCCACACGCTTCCGAGCGGTTCCAGCACATCCGGCGCGACTGCGCGCGCCTCGGCGTAGGACAAGCGAAAGAAGAACTGGCTGCCGGTGTTGCCAAGCAGGTGCGGCCGGGTGCGCGGCGGAAACAAGGACAAGCCTTGGGCCGACGAGCGTGACGAAGACCTTGTACTTGCGCGCGGCGACGAGGAACTCCTCCAAGCCGCTGTCGGCTCCCGCGAGGGTTTGCGCTTCGTCGAGCAAAAGCGAGTACGGCAGGCGGCGCTCGGGCGCAATGCGCTCACGGCGAAGCGCCGCGAGCTGAAGAGCGTTCACGAGCAGACGGCCCATTACTTCGGCGGCGGTACCGAGATACCCGCGCGGAATGTTCACGAGGAGCGTATCGCCCCGATCCAGGACACCGAGCAGATCGACGGACGCGGCAGCATGGCCGAAGAAGCGCTGGACCGCAGCGGAGCCGAGGAACGGTTCGAGCTTATTCAAGACCGCCGAGACGTACTGTGCTTCCTTCGCCCCGTACGTCTGCGGGTTCGTGAAGTAGCTGCGCGTCGTGTCGCTCGCGGTCGCAAGAATGCTGTCGCGATAGGGCGGAGACAGGAAAAACGCCGGAAGATCCGTGAGGTTCACGTCCTTCGTGCTCTCGATGCAGGCCCGCAGCGCGTGACGCAGCAGTTCTTCGGCCTTCACACCCCAACTCCACGAGGCGACCGTCTCATCGGCATACAGCCGCTTCAAGATACCGACGAGCAGATCCACCTGCCGCCCCGGATCGACGTCCGGCATCCGCACGAGCGGGTTCCACGACGGGAGGAGATCCGGCTTCGTGAAATCGAGGAGCGTGAGTCCCCGCGGCTTCAGCACGAGCGCCCACGCAGCCACGCGCTGGAAGAGATCACCGTGGAGATCGAGGAGCGCGAACGGCCGTTCTTCCTCCAAATGACAGCGCGCGATCGCATCAAGCAGGCTTGATTTGCCGCATCCCGTCGCGCCGAGGATGAGCGTGTGCTTCCAAAAGTCGAGACCCGAGAAGTGCGTCGCCATCACCTCGCCGCCCGGCACGATGTATTGGCCGAAGGCAAACGCAGTACGGTTGCGATGCGCCTGCACGAAGGGATCACGCGCCCAGAAGGCCGCCCAGCTTTTCCGCTCCGTCGCGCGGGATGTCTTGAAAGCGAGCGGGGTCGGCTCGTCGTGGGCGAAGTATGTGCGGAGCGCCAGGACGAGCGCCGCCGATGCCGCGGCCGATGCGCCCAGCGCGAGGAGGAGTGAAGAAGCAGGAAGCATGAATCAGGACGGAAGGAGATGCAGGAGCGCGAGCCCGCCCGCGAGCACCAGCACGACAAGCGCAAGCAGCGCGAGGTGCACGAGCGAGCGCCGGAAATGCGGAATCGCGAGATAACGAAGGCGAAGGCGTTCGAGCTTCGACGGCGGGGCCGGGTCGCGCACGAGCAACCCTCCGCTTTCCACATCGCGACCGAGAACCCCGTCGCGCTGCAAGCGCTGCAAGTGCCAGATCGCATGCAACCGTCCGCGAAGCTGCACGGTCGTAACGAGGTGGTCCATGTCGAGATACGGCCGCTCGATCTCGCACCAGACGAGATACAGGAAGACGAGAAAGGCGACGATGCCCTTGAGCGGCAGGAAGGTCTCAATGAGGTGCGTCGGGATCTCCTGCTTCACATGGAAGTTGAATAGCTCGGAGGCGGGACGGCCCACGAATTCGACTTTCGCGCGGTCGATTCGGGTCTTTACGAGCGGGAGGGGCTTCACCGTATAGACAATGAGGCGCTGCCGCTCCAGCCGATCCAGCAGGCGGATGATGCCGCGATTGCTCATGCGCATCGCGACGGCAACGTCCTGCACATTCACGTCGAGCATGTTTTCGCGGATGCGGAAGGCGCGGATGACGAGGAGCAGGAGCGCCTCTTTGCGTCCGATCTCACCGATGAGCTGGAAGAAGCGGCCGAGGTCCACCTTCATGACGAGGAGTCCCTCGGGCGGCTCGCGGCCGGGTATCGGGAACTGGAGGCGGGTCGTGTCTTGGAGCGCGTGGTCGAAGCGATTCATGCGGCGGTGGTGGAAGAAGATGTCGCCTCCTCGGACCCGGCAGAAGGTGGGTCGAGCGAGATCGCCTGCATCGACGCGCGGAACATGCGGACAAGATGCGGATCAGAAATCCGTTCGCGATCGACGCAACTCGTCACGACGGTCGTGCGAAGCGCGTCGGCGCGCTGCATGAGTAGGCGCGCTACGTCCGTGTTCGCATGGTCCACGCGCTCGACAACGAGCACCTGCGTTTGGAGCGCGGCGTCGGTGTGCGAAGCGCTTAGGCGGGTATTCGAGGCGAGAAAGACAGGCGTGACCTTCCGCTGCTCCAAGGCGCGGCGCACAAACTGCGTGGCAGCAGACAAGAGCCCGGGCGTCGACGCGGAGATATAGAGCCCGCGCCGCAGAGACGTACTGCGAGCGGCATGCGCGACCCATGCGCTGATCCGCCAACGCTCGCGATAGGGAATGGTCTCTGGCAGCGCGCGTGGGCCGTGACCCTCGGTCCTGCGCCCGCAGCCGGGTCGGCCCTTCTCGTGGTACTCGCGGGCGAGGAAGTAGAGAGCGAGATCGCGGATGCGCTGGTAGGACTCGAACTCCCGGACCACCCGCGCAAGGAAATCGAGCGACAGCGAGTTGTCCCCGGCGCGCACGGCATAGAAGGTCTTCGGCGACATGCCAAGCCGGTCACACAGCTCGGCGATCGTGAGCTGCCGGTCGCGAGCGAGGCGTTCGAGTTCCGTAATGAGGAGCGGAAGTGCAGGCATGGAGAAGGGAGAGACGCACTCATTGTTCGCCGAGACCGTCGCGTTCTCGACGTCGCACACGCATGATTCCAGGCGGGCGGGAATACAGAAAACGCATAGCAACGCGGTTTCCGATCCATGTGGATTCCTGCCCGCGTAGACGCTAGGTGAACGCGGGCATAGTGCGGCTCATGTCGGTTGTAGGTTGGTGGAGGTGTCTTGCGTCGATGAAATTCTATCGGCCGGGAAGATCGCCCACCCGGCGATGGCAAAACGGATTCGGCAGAAGGCGCCTGCACCACCGGGGCGACCGCGTCTGCAAGCGCAGAATCCCATTCACCCACACGCTCACATTGTCGTAATGACAAACGACATGAATACCTCACATCCGCGAACCCACTACCTCTCTCCATGAACCGCAGTCACCACGCGCCCCTTCGGAGACTCCCGACCGTGCGCGGATCGTTCCAAACACTCTTTCGGATCATCCGCGGCGAGTCTCGATACTTCACGCAGCGACGTGCTGCCCGATCAGCACGCGCGGACAGTGTGCGCGTGCAGCCGCCGGCGCCCGGCATCCTGAACGGGGTACCGACCGATCAGGACGCGGATTTGGAGATGGCCGCACGAATCTCGCCGGGCGAGAACACCGAGCGCGTCGAACAGGAAGTTCGCGACGACGAGGCGGTCGCGCCCGAGGAGAATATCAATGCCGTCGAGGCAGAGCTGTCGCGAAGGCTGCCGGAAGCCCACAGTCCGATGCTCGCCATCGCGCGTGAAGGCGCGGAAAGACCATTGCAGTTCGCGACACTGGATACGGCCTCGGATGCCCTGTCGCACAGCGCGTCTATAGGTATCAAGCGAAACATGCACGGCGACCAGGACGCTCAGCCACGGCTCCTCCGCGATCGCATGCTGATTCTCGCCGTGGCGCGCTGCCGACTTCTATCCTACCAACAGATCCATACCTTCGTGTTTGGCAGCAAGCACCGGACGGTCGTGGGCCGGCGCATCGGGGTTCTTGCGTCGGATGGGTGGCTGCGCGTGTGGGAAGAACGGGTTCCACGCGGAGGGCATCCACGGTATGCGCTCCCGACGAAGAAGGCACTTCGCTGGGCGCGCCATGTCTTGCTGCAGGAGGCCGCGGACACACCACATGCACGACTCGCCGCGACCATGCTCCGCGATCCAGCACCCGTGCCGCTCGAGCTCAAACAAGATGTCATCCCGATGCACCTCGCTCATCAACGCGAGACCAACGACGTCGTGCTCGCGCTCCTTCAATCACGCCTTCCCGTTACGTGGGCGTCGACGTGGCACCGGCCTTTCCCCAACGCGCACACCCACCTCGCGCTCCCGCAGCCTGATGCGGTGCTTGTCATCGGACGCCACTTGCTCTTTGTGGAGCACGATCGCGGTCATGAGGCCCTGGAAGGCTTCCGGCATGCGAAGGCTGAGCGATACGCCGCGCTTCGCGGACAGCGGACCGTTCTTGAATCCCTGACCGGCTTTGCGGATTTCGATGTCCTCGTGACCATCCACGCATCTGCACCGCTCCAGCGCATTCGCGCACTCCAACAAGTTGTCCGCAGCACCCACGGCGCCTCCATGTTCCGGTTCACGCTCGACACGTGGTTGCATGAAGCACCGGCGGACCCGATTTGCTTTGACACCGCGATGTCGCCCGACAACACAAGCCTGCTTCGCACGGAGCACCGCGGGCTTGTTCCGATCATGCGTCCCACCCCCGTCCAGGCCGGCGAGACAGGCCTCGAGCGGTTGTAGGCGGCATAACCGGTCCTCGCGCGTCCACGCCGCCTGGAAATGCCGCTCCGGACGTGCTGGGGTTCGGCACGTGGCACGGTTCAATGGGGTGGTCACGGCACGCGTGCGCCCCTTCCCAACTCGGCTCCAACATCAAACCTCACGACGACGTTCTCCTGCGGTCGACCGAGTTGGACAGCTCCCTCATGTCCCGATCGCCGGCGCGCCTGCACCCCGCGCCTGATCGAGGCACCTGCGGAAGCATCCGCTTGCGTCGATCGCACGAGGATGTCGTCGTCTCTACCACCAACACATCCGCGTGGAAGCGCCGCCCTCCTCTGACGGCGCTCTCCCGCGTCCGGTGCGGATTCCTCCCGGTTGGACAGCCGTCCCTTGCGGGCCCGATGTGGCGCCGCCCGATGGACCTGCCTGGCTCATGGAGGTTCCCTGCGCCGCGCGCGTGAGGGCGCTGTCGCCCCGACAAAAGGAGGAGCGCTTCGATGCGCATGATCACCGTCAACTCGCAGCCATACACCGTTATCAACGGCAAGGACTTCGCGGTCTATCGCTGGTTCGCACCCGGCAGTCATGGGCCGATTTTCGTCCAAGTCGCAGGCCGCACCGCGCTCTCGCGCGATGAGCTGCCAACCGACGACTGGATCGTCCTTCCCGGCCGCGATCGCGGCCATCGTCTCGCCACCGCCTGGCGCAAGCCCTGGTTCGACTACAAGCCCGATGCGACAAGGAAACTCGCATTCCTCGGCGGATCCACCGAAGGATCCTTCTTCCTCGCGCTCCGGTATCTCGCGCGCCGCTTCGGATTGACGCAGACCGACGCGGATCTCGCGGCCAGGAGCGGCGAGCTCGCAGGCAGAACCGAGCTTCCGCACCCCCACGTCATCGAGCGCGCAGCTGATCTCGCGCTCTCGCGTTCATCGCTCGTGCTCCTCGATGTGCCCTCGTATTGGGACCAGGGCGACGCCGAGCGCTTCTTCACCGCTTAAGCCGCTGTACAGCAGCCGAAAACGAAAGGAGAGGTCAAATTGCAGCACGATGTCATTCACATTCTCATCCCGCCCGGCATGTGGCGCGACGATCGCGGCGACGGCACGAAGCTTCACTGCGTCATCTCAATCTCTGGAACGATGATGCACCTCGAAGCGATTCAGGTGCACGAGATCGGCGGTGAGCAGCAGGCGGTCAATCCTGAACTCGCGAGCGACTTCACCTTCCTCTGCCTCTACGGCAGCGAAGGCCAGTTTGATACGACGGAGATCAAGGGCAACCCATACGTCCTCGTCGCCACGCCGTTCACCTAGAGGAGATGCGCGATGCACATCCACATCGTCACGCTGAACGTCGAAGGCGATCAAGTGGGAGCGTGGGCGACCGTGCATGCAGAGAAGGCCGCCGCCCCTCGCATCCAAGCTCGAAGCTCACTACGGCCACGCTGAGGATTACTTCGTCGGCGTGTACATCGCCGCAGTCGAGCTCGAAGCGCACATCGACGATGGGCCAGTGAACACGCTCGGCACCCCGCTCATCGAATCCCACCGGCAGCAGTCCCTCTTCTAACAACTCCCACCGCACGACAAACCGAAAGGAGGTCACATCGTGACCGCAGCCGACGTGTCGTCTGGCGTGAGCTATGCCGGCCGGGACGCGAATCATTCTCTCGGCTTCCGGCAGTTCAACGCCTCCAAGCACGCGCAGTACTTCACTCCGAATTGGCTGGCGGAGCTTCTCTGCGAAAGCCTCCAGCCGCTCATCCCGCCCACTGGCCCAAGCGAAATCGCCGTGCTTGATCCGACCTGCGGATCGGGGCGGCTCCTCGCGCCGTGGAAGCGCGTCGGCGCAACGGTCCTCGGCATCGAGCTCGATGAGCTTGCGGCCGATCACGCGCGCTTCGCACTCGGCACCACCGATGTCCGCACGGGAGACATCCTCGATTACCGGAATCTCCTCGGCGGCTTCTCGCTCGTCCTCACAAACCCGCCGTACGGCATTTGGTGGAACCCGCCCGATGCCGGCGAGCTGTGGGCGTGCGAAACCTCGGGCGGCAAGATTGAATCGCAGGGCGCAACGATCGAGATCTGCACAAAGGCACTCGCCTACAACGGGCTTCTCGTCGCGATTCTCCCCACAACCACCTTCGACAAGGGCCGGCATAAGGCGCTCAGGGAGTCGCTCTACGCGAACTTCCAGGGCCTCCTGCATGTGACCTTGCCGGAGCTCTTCTCCGAGGAGTACGGCATCGAGGTCTCCGTCGATCTCGTGGTCGCGCGCAAGTGCTACGCGTCCTCCTGGCAGCCGTTCACGATGGAGATTCGCGCCGACGACATGGCGGAGGATCTTCGGTTCGCGTTTCGCCGCGCGTTCGATGCGTCCTCGCCGACCTACCTTCCTACCGCAGATCTCGCGCCCGTTCCCGTGCTCTCCCGCCTCTTCACCGTTGCGCCCTCGACGAATGTCCGCGTCACGCCCAAAGGTCTCCGGAGTGCGCCAGACGTGGACAGCATGCTCGGATTCCTCGATGCGGTTGTGACGGCCTTCGATCCCGTGCGCGGTATCGAGCACGGCGTCGTTTCGGCGACGCTCTCGCCCGCCTCCATCCTCACCCTCGGCCCGCGCGCCGGCGTGGAGACGCTCGCCTGGCTCGGCTTCGAGCCCAGTATCAGCGAAGCCGACCAAGCCAAGATCACGCGCCTCCAGGAGAAGTTCCGGCTCCTGCGGACACCGCTGTATCGCCCGGAACCCCACCAGCGTCTCGCGTACCTCGATGACCGCAGCTACACCGCAAAAGCCAGCGTCCTTACCGCGGACCAGGAGCCCTGCTTCACGGCCGGCCGCAACTACCACCTGCGGCCCTCGTGGGTCCGGCACCGCGAACAGGCCAAGGTCGAAACGGTTTCCGAAGACAACAAAGAGGTCACGCTCATCACGTCGGTTGATCGCGGCTATCTCGCCTTCGAGGTGCTGACTGACTCCGGTCCGCGCACCTTCCGCGAAGTGGATGCAACTGATGTCGAGCTGCTCACGGCAGCGTTCGAGCTCCCCGATGTCCCTGATCTGGAGACAACAGTCCCCGATCGCGTTACGCAGCACCGCGCGGCCGTCTCCCGCAGATCACCATTCCTGTTTCCCTTCCAATCCGAGGACGTCGCTCGCATGGCCGTGAAGCCCTTCGGCTATCTCGGCTATGAGCAAGGCGGCGGCAAGACCGTGACTGGGGCCTCCTGGGCGCGCACGCGCGGATTTCGGCGTGTGCTCGTTGTCTGCCCCTCGGGGCTCATCGACAACTGGTTGAACGAGCTCCGGCAGTTCGGCTTTGCTGCCGAGCGTCTCACCACGCATGCCGGCATCAACGCGCTGCAGGACGAGAAGCGAAGGAGGCTTCTCCCGGCAGACACCACGTTCTATGTCACGTCCTTCGAGTTTCTCTCCCTCGCCGGCGCCGGCCGCTTCGATCCCTGGACCTGCAAGCGCTTCACGAAAGACGGCGCCATCGACCACGAGGAGACGAACCTCACGCGAGGCTCATGCCCGGTCTGCAAGCGGAGCTATGAGTCGGTCGTTGAATGCTGCCCCGCGTGCGGCGAGGTCTCGGAGTGGAGCGGCGCGCATTGCCGGTCCTGCGGCCATCAAGCATGGAGCGCATCAGGCGACGCGCGCCAGTGGCCGGCGTACAAGCGCATCAAGAAGCTCTTCGGCGCCGTGCTCGTCGACGAGGCGCAGATCGCCAAGTCCAAGAACACGCTCCGTGGGCGCGCGGTCAGGGCGATGCGGCCGAAAGGCCGCCTCATTCTGACCGGCACCTTGATGAAGGGCTATGCGACAGACATCTTCTGGAATGTCGCGTGGCTCCTCGGCTTCGACAATCCCCTCTTTCCCTACGCCTACCGCGGCGGCTCGAAGCGCTTCCTCAATGAGTTCGGCACCTACGAATTCGTGGACCGGCAGTTCGAGGATTCGCTGCACGAGGGCCGCGCGAAGCTGCTTCCTGAAGTCTCGAATCTCAATCGCTTCTGGCGGCTCATGGCGAGCTTCGCCATCCGCCGCCGCAAAGACGATATCTACAACCTCCCCACCAAGCATCAGCAGATCGTCGTCTTGAATCTCGACGGCAGCCACGCGCCCTTCTACAACGCGTACGCCGATTGGGCGCAGAAAGCGATCGCCAAAGCCCTCCGCGAAGGCGACGGCACGCCGAACATGGGCGTGATCTCGAATGCGCTTTGGAAGCTCCGCTACGCCGCCACCTGCCCCGTCGCTATCGACTACCTCGATCCCGCGCTCGATGCACTCACCTGGAACAAGCTCGAGTACGTGCTGTCGTATGTGCGGCGCGCGTCCGAGCGTGGCGAAAAGACCATCGTCTTCTCCGGGCTCCGCGTCATGGTCGCCGTGATGGTGAAGCACCTCCGCGGCCATGGCATCGGCGTCCTTCCCATCACCGCCGAGGTGCCAACGAAAAAACGCTTCGGGCTCATTCAGGCGTTCTCCAAAGACCCCGAGCTCGCCTGCATCGTTGCCTCGCTCAACTGCCTCAACCGCGGCTACACCATCACGGCCGCAAACCACGTCCTCCTCGTCGACCTCGAGTACAGCCCCGAAGCCACCGACCAAGCCGGCGACCGGGTACATCGGCCCGGCCAGACGAAGGATGTCTACGTACAGGTGCTTCTTTCGCGCGAGACGATCGACCAGATCATGTGGGAGGTCGTGACGCAGAAGGCCGAAGCCATCCGGCACGCCATTGACGGCAAGGCGCGCTTCCTCGATGTCGCCGAGATCCTCCAGCGCGTGACCGGCGACGTGCAGCTTGAGATTGCGCGTAGGCTTGAGCGCATCTCGCTCCTGCCCGTAGCGCAGCCGGTCATCCCGCTCGACGCAGTGCTCGCTCCGTCCGAAAACGTGATGCCGTTCCCCCTCATCGTTCCCGCGCTGGACCTTCCCGCCACTCTCGAACCGCTGGCGCAACTCCCACGCGCCAAGGCCGTCCAGCTTTCGCTCTTCGCGTCCATGCTCTAGCCACCGGCGCGCCTGAAAGGAGGTGATGATCGTGAAGTTCTCGCGCACGGTGCGGCCCTGTTGCGGGCATGCCACCGAAACGTCGTATGACGGCTACTGCACGCTGCTGACATGCACCTGCGTCTGCAGGGATCACTGCAAGCACCTGCAGGTGACCGTGCCAGGTGAAGCCCGCATCGCAGAGCGTCATGGCGAGCCGCTCTTCGGCTGGTGCCGCGCCTGCCGCATCAAGGTGGACGACCGGCACATCCGGTCGCTTCGCCCGCAACGCGATGCACGCGGCCATCTACTGGCTCGGCGAGGCGGACGACTCGCACGAGATCCTCGACGCGATTGCGTCAGTAGAAGACGCGGCAACCGAGCCGCAACTGTCGCTGTTCTAGCCGTTCCTCCTCCACTCAACCCTTTCCCACCCTCAACCTGCAGAGGCGCTCTCCGGCGATCCTGCGATCCCACAGACCCGTTCACGCGAAAGGAGTCCATCATGGACCTCGTCCCGTCCGAGGTGCGCGATGCGTTCGCGCGCTTTCCGATTGGTTCCCAAGATGGCGGCGGCAAGGATGCCGTGGTCGTCGTCAAGTATTTCTTCCCGGCCGGCCGCTACACCCTCTACGTCACCGAGGCGCGCCGCGAAGGCACGGACTGGCTCTTCTTCGGCTGGTGCGTGTCGATGTTCGATGCGGACTGCGATGAGTGGGGCTACACGACGCTCACCGAGCTTCTGTCGGTGAATGTTCGCGGCCTCACCATCGAGCGCGATCTCCACTTCCCGATCGCAACATGCACCGTCCGCCAAGCTCTCAGCCGCAGCCACGCCGCCTAACACCGAATTGTTCAAAAGGAGACATCGACATGGACCTCGTGCTCAAACTCCGCGAGCTGCGCGACCTGCGCGGCCTCAGTCAGAAGGACGCCGCACGCCTTTCCGGCGTCGGCGAGAAGACGCTCAGCTCGTTTGAAACGGGCGATCGGATCGGCTCGATGAAACTCTCGCAGCTCGCCAAACTGCTCCGCATCTACGGTGTGACCGAAGAGCAGTTCTTCAGCCGAGCGATCGAGGAACTCTTCGACCCCGACGCCATCTCCCGCCGCACGCGGGAAGAGAACGTTGTCGCGAGCCTCTCGGAGCTCGACGCGGCTGCACGGAACGCACTCCTCGATCGCTTCGAGCACATGCTCGACTCAGCGTCCGCGGTGCTGGGCGCGGCAACGGCCATCCCGTTCGACGGCGTACAACACGCGTCCCACGGGCGACGTGCCGTTGCGTAATTCCTTTCCTCTCGTCCTTTGCGGGGCGGCGTTTGCCGTCCCGCTTTTTTTGAACTCGTGGCTCGACGAGGGCGATCTATCTCACCCGCACGTTGCTAGACGACCTGCTCGAGGAGACTCCGAAGAGCGCCGAGCCCCGGACGGCCGGCATCGACAGGTAGAGGGAACACGACGACGGGAATCGCGTGCGTCTGCGCAGCAATCGCCGCTGACAAGGCGGCGATCCTTCGGGTCCCCACGGTAAAGACAACGATGGCTGCAGGCGCACCGCCCGACCAGCCTGCGAGCGTGTCGCGCAGGAGCGCGAGCTTCGGGACAAAAACGTTCTTGAGACGTTCGCCTCCAAGATCAACCTCGATCGCGATCGCACCATCCACTCCACCGCGCCCATCCTGGCGAAGCGCAAGAAGATCGGGAATCGCAGATGGCTTCGTTAGCGCGAGCCGCCGCCGAAGCGTCCAGCAGGGCGCAAGGTCGAAAGGAATCGGCAGCTGCATCAAGACGAGTCCGATATCCACGAGATGCAGTTGATGCCGAAGATCCTTGGGCGCGACGGCTTTCTCTGGGACAAAGATCGCGCTTCCATCGATGCCACGATCAAGAAGCGCCTGACGTCCCGTGTTCGTGAGGCGAATGAGATTGAGTCCGATCCGGTTCCAGCGCTCGACCACGATCGCGCCGGCGGCATGCAGGCGACGAATGCACCGTGAGGTAATCGTGGGAGATTTCCCGGAAAATACGGCGTCCTCAAGCTGATACTGGGCCACCTCGTACCATGTGCCGATGAAATGGAGCGCAGCGTAGTCGCGCTCGGGAAGACGCGAAGTATCCCGGGGATCCCTCCGCGCGAGCGGCGCGGACATCGCCATGCTCCCTCCTCACACGACCTTCAGCGTGGCTCCGCATTGATCGCAGGTGATCGTCTTAAAGGTGCTCTTGCAAAACGTACAGCGAAGGACCGAGGACGGTTCGGTTGCCCTGCAGCGGGCGCAGGTCGCCATCCGGGCGAGCGGGTTTGCGTACGCGCAATACGGACAGGCCAAGAGACCACTGCGAATGCGCTCGATCGTTGCCAATTCCTTTCGTAGCTTGAGAAGCCATTGCACGAGGACAATTGGCGCGGCAAGGACATACATGACGGCGAGACCACCCCACTTGAGAAGCACACGTTCCGTTGTCGTCATAATCCAAGGTCCAAACTAGTCGTACCGGGCCGCAGGCCGTCACCGCGTTTCCGCGGTATCACGCACGAGCGTTCCGCCAAAAGGAACCGGAGTGCGCGAGCGTGCACACGGCGACGGCCTGCACGCCTGTACCTGCCAGAAAAGAGATCTTTTGCCGCTTCAAAACGATGCTGCGCGCGTGGGTACAAGCTCGAGGAACGTATCCTCTTGGTGAAACTGGTCCCGAATGAAGGAGTCGACAGCAGCCACAGTATTGTCTGTGTCGTTTTCGAGCAGCGTAAGTGCGTACGCGCGGGAATGATCCCGAAAAACGTGTCCATCCGGCGATCTCCACATGCCCTCCACGTCTCCGCGGCGCGTAAAGCCGCCTGCGACGTCGAGAAGCAATGCTTCGAAATACTCGAATAGACCGAGGGGAAACGAACGTCCTTCGTTATCCGCGAGTGGCACGAGGATGTCGAGGTGCACGGTTTGGCGCATAAAGGCGAGGGGTACTGATACGGAACCCGTGCGCGCACAGCGGAAGCGTCGTCTTTCTCCTTCCGGCAAGAAAGATTCCAACGTTGATTCGGTCCGCGGAACCCGCCAGGAGTACGAGCGTGCTTGCGCCGATCCGAAGACTGCGGCGCAGCCGGTCGGCACGCGTCCGAGACCTCGGGGTGGTCGCACGCCTGCCTGGCCCGGCAGGTTCGCGGACAGCCTGAACACGAAGGGAGGGATGCGCACTGGACTTACTCTCCGACAGCCACCGGCACTTGCAGCGTATGACGTTCGATGAGATCGGCGATCACGAGATCGGCGCGTGCCGTGAACTGCTCGACAAGCTCCTCTTCGAGTGTCGCTTCTACGAGGTAATGGCCGAACGGAACGATGGGTTTGCCGTGATACTCGCCCCCGACCGGGTGGAGGTGGATTGAGATCTCGGCATCGAATTCATTCTCCGCAATCGTGCGAAGCTCGTCCCAT
>DATEOX010000695.1:0-5067 GCA_035273585.1 Thermoanaerobaculia bacterium | reverse complement strand
GCAGCGCTGGATCCTCGCCACGTACCCCGACGACGCGCGCGACGTCCTGCTCTCCGGCTGGATCGACGGCGCGGAGAAGCTCACGCGCAAGGCCGCCGCCGTGGCCGTGACGTACGGCAAGGGAAAGATCGTCCTCCTCGGGTTCCGCCCCCAGCACCGTGCGCAGACGCACGCGACGTTCCCGATGATCTTCAACGCGTTGTATTGGTGAGTAGAGGGCGCGCCGGTGATTCATTGACGGCTCCATGGCACAGCTCTATCCTCTTCGCATCCGAATCAAAAAACGTCTCTCCGTCATGGCGCTCATCACCTGCGCCGCGGCGCTGCCGCTCCGCGCCGAGGAGGCGCGTGCCGTACCGCAAGCCGTCGCCGCGCTCGAGCACCTGAAGGCGAAGCCGCAGGATGGCCCGTTTTCCTGGACCAACGGCCCGTATGGATACGACGGCGCGGGTAACATCATCGCCATCGGCAGCGAATCGTTCGTCTACGACAAAGTGGGTCGCCTGAAGAGCGCCACGCTCAGGGGTCCCGACCTGGCAAGCATCCAGACGCAGACGTTCACGTATGACGACTACGGCAACCTCACGAGCACCGCGAAGCTGGGACAGACGGTGGAGCTGCCTGTGAATACCTCGACGAATCGGCTGGCGACGGCCGCCTACGATCCGGCGGGCAATGTGGTGACATACGGCATCCAGCATTACGACTATGACGCGCTCGGCATGCTGAATGCGATTCGGTTCGGGCCCAGCCTTCAACCGCGAATCATTCATGTCTATACGGCCGACGATGAGCGCCTTTTTTCCTTCGATGTGGCGATGAATACGACCCACTGGACCTCCGCGGGCTCGACAACAGAGTTCTCCGCGATTTCCGGCAAAGCGGCAACACCTGGTCGGTGGAGAGGGACTACGTATACCGAGATGGGCTGCTTCTCGCCGCCCTCCGACCCGGCGGAGCCGTCGAGCACTACACACTCGATCACCTCGGCACGCCGCGGCTGATCACCGACGGGGCCGGCACGAAGATCGCGTACCACGTCTATTGGCCGTTCGGCGAGGAATGGAGTCCCGGCAACGCGCAGGAAGGCATGCCGCTCAAGTTCACCGGCCATGAACGCGACGCCGACTCTTCCGGGGCTTCCGTGCCACTCGACTACATGCACGCGCGTTACTACCAATCCGCGTGGGCCAGGTTCCTCTCCGTCGATCCAGAACTGGACCTGAAGAAGGCAACGCGAAACCCGCAGATGTGGAATCCCTATCCCTACGTGACGAACAATCCGCTGGCTGGCATAGATCCGACGGGGCGATCCGAAGCGGAAGTCGTATATAAACTGGTGCAATTCGTTCATGACGGCAAGAAGGTGGTCGGTTTCAAGACACTCGGAACGCTGACGAAGGATCAGGCCATCGCCGCGAGGCAGCTCGGAAAGTCGATTCAGGTCACGGCGAAAACTGAAAAACAAGCATATCGGCTGGCAAACGAGATCGAGAGCGCGGCCTATCCCGAGGCCGCGAACATCCATCACGGGCGCGACGCCCATGTGAAAGGCGGAAATCAGGCGCACGTGCAATCTGACGGCGAAGCCGGCCATAGCTACTACCGCACGTTTGCCAGCCAGCCGATCCGGAATACGGCGATACTCGTCGGAAGCCTCTTCCTTCCGCTGAAGGTCGATATCGCACTGACCTTGACGGAGTGGGGCATCGGTAAGGCTGCCGTCTACGGCGACCGGCGGATCCAGGAACTTCGCCAAACCTCTCCGATGGGCGGCGAGGCCCGCGGCGAAGATGCTGCGGATGCGATCATTGAAAACCCTGAATAGCCGCTGATTGCCAGGACGGGGACGCAATGGGTGAGAACGATCAGGAAGTCGTCATCTGGTACCGGCCGCGGGTCCGCTTGTGGGCCGACGAGCATGGCGAATTGCACTTGGCGGGCGAGCCCGACGGGCTGGCTCGCGTTCTCGATGCCTTCCGCCTGGTCGCCCGCGGAATCCAGGAACGCGCGGATGTCTCCCTGCGGACCGATGACATCGCGCGCGATCGCAATCCCGTCGGCGAGCGCGGCGTCCAACAACTCTTCGGGACCCTGGTGTTCGCGCGCGATCGGTCATCCCAGGAGCTGCAGGTGAAAACGGCCGGCAATGAAGCAACCGTCTACTTCTCGGAGCGCCTGAAACCGGTTCTCGGCTTCGCAATCGTCGAGGCGATGGATGGAGAAGGTGATTTCAGCGTGCCGATCTCATGGAACGCCGCAAAGTCACGCCTCTGGTTCTGGGGCTACTCGAATCCGCATGGCGTGAACGGTTTCTGACCTCGCGTTGTACTGGTGAGCTCTTTTACGAGCTCGCCCGCCGGCATCTCCCGCGCCCGCCCCGCGCCCGTCCCCGCCCAGAGCGAGAGGTACTCGGGATTGTCCTGCGCGGCCGATGCGGCGCGCATCGGGCGCGTGAGCGAGTTCTGCGCGGGAAAGTCGAGGATCAGCTCCTCGCGCTCGGCGATGCGATCGACGAACGCGTTGCGCAGGCCGCGCGCGGCACGGCCGGAGAAGGCGCGGGTGATGACCGACTCCCGCGCCTCCTCGAGCGCGCGGCGGTAAGCCGTGGACGTGCCGGCCTCGGGGCAGAGGAGAAAGGCGGTGCCCATCTGGACCGCTACGGCGCCGGCCTGCAGGGCGGCTTGGACATCGGCGCGCGTCATGATGCCGCCCGAGGCGATGACCGGCTTGCCTTTGATCAGCCGGACGAGCTCCAGCGTGGGGATCATCCCCTCCTCGACCCACGTGCCGCGATGCGCGCCCGCCTCGGCGCCTTGCGCGACGATGGTGTCGACGCCCGCCTCGATGAGCAGCTCCGCCTCCCGCGCGGAGGTCGCCGTGCCGATGATGAAGATGCCGGCTTCTTTCAGCCTGCGCATCGCGCTGTCGCTGGGAACGCCGAAGGTGAAGCTGAACACCGCCGGCTTCGCATCGAGAACCACCCGCAACTGCTCCTCGAACGGATCGGGCGGGATCTCCGGCAACTCCGGCGGCGCGATGCGCAGCGCCTGGTGCACTTCCTCCATCACCCGCAGAATCGGCGCCGGATCCCGCCCTGGCTCGCGGTGATACCCACCCGCGAAAAGGTTGACATTGAACGGCCGGTCGGTGAGCACGCGGAGCCGCGCAATCTCGACGCGGAGTTGCGCCGGCGTGAGATACGCGCCCGCGAACGCGCCGAGGCCGCCGGCGTTGCAGACGGCGGCCGCGAGTTCGACGGTGCCCGGACCGCCGCCCATGGGCGCGAGGAGGAGGGTCGGGATCATGCAAAGATGCTAACGTGCCTCGCCTCACCCGCGCGCTGCAGCACCGCAACTATCGTCTCTTCTTCGCCGGCCAGAGCGTGTCGCTGGTCGGCACGTGGGTCACGCGCATCGCCACGAGCTGGCTCGTCTATCGCCTCACCGGCTCGGAGCTGCTCCTCGGCGTGACCGGCTTCGCCGGCCAGATCCCGCTGCTCGTCCTCGCGCCGTTCGCCGGCGTCCTCGTCGACCGCTGGAACCGGCACCGGATGCTGGTCATCACCCAGATTCTCTCCGCGCTGCAATCGCTGGCCCTGGCGCTGCTCGCACTCAGCGGGCGGATCACCGTGGCGGAGATCGTCGCGTTGCAGGTGCTGCAGGGAGTGATCAATGCCTTCGACACGCCGGCCCGGCAGGCGTTCGTCGTGGAGATGGTCGAGGACCGGGCCGACCTGCCGAACGCCATCGCCCTCAACTCCTCGATGTTCAACGCCTCGCGCATCATCGGACCGTCCGTCGGCGGGATCATCATCGCCGCGGTGGGCGAGGGATGGTGCTTCATGATCGACGCCGTCTCGTACGTGGCGGTGATCGCCTCGCTGCTGGCCATGCGCCTCCCGTCGCGCGGCGCTGGGCGGGCCCGGGCGCGGATGCTGGAGGAGCTGCAGAGCGGCGTGCGGTACGTCTTCGGCTTCGCGCCGGTGCGCGAGCTGCTGCTCAACGTGGCGCTGGTCGGGACGATGGGGATGCCGTACGCGGTGCTGATGCCGGTCTTCGCCTCGAAGGTGCTCCGCGGCGGCCCGCACACGCTGGGCCTCCTGATGACCGCCGCCGGCCTCGGCGCGCTCGCAGGCACGGTCTACCTCGCCTCGCGGCACTCCGTGGTCGGCCTCGGGAGGGTCATCGTCGCCGCGACGATGATGCTCGCCGCGGGCCTCATCATCTTCTCCTTCTCCCGCTCGCTCTGGCTCTCTTTCGCCGCGCTGCCGCTGGTCGGCGCGGGCATGATGCTGCAGGCGGCTTCGTCGAACACGATCCTGCAGACGGTGGTCGATGAGGACCTGCGCGGCCGGGTCATGGCGTTCTACAGCGTGGCCGTCCTCGGCACGCAGCCGCTGGGGAGCCTGGCCGCCGGCATCCTGGCGGACCGCATCGGGGCGCCGCATACGATCCTCATCGGCGCGGTCGTCTGCATCATCGCCGGCGGCTGGTTCGCCTGGCGCCGTCCGCTGCTGGCGCGCTGCGTCCGGCCGGTTTACGTGGAGCGCGGCATCCTGCCGCCGTTGGAGGAGACGACGGCGTGACTACGACGTCATCCGCGTGGCACAGACTCGATCGCTTCCGGGCGGACGAAAAAATGTGGACGCGGTCATCAGGAATCTGGAGATCATCGGAGAAGCAGCCAAGAAGCTGCCATCCGACATTCGCTAAGAAGCGTGCGGCGAAGCCGCTGCGTCCTCGATGCCTTCCGTCTGGTCGGTCGTGGAATCGAGGAACGCCCGGACGTTGCCCTGCGGACGGATGCGATCGCGCGCGATCGCAATCCGGTCGGCGAGCGCGGCGTCCAGCAAGCTTCGGGAACCTGGCATTCGAGCGCGATCGGTCGTCGGCGGAGCTGCGGGTCGAAACCTCTGGCAACGAAGCGACCATTTACGTCTGAACGCGTCACGGACGGCGGCGGCTTCGATTCCGCGGCGCTGATGCCGGTCCGCTGCCGCTCGGGCGTGACGGAGTAGCCGGCCTCGCCGGTCCACGGCCACCGCGCGGAGTGGCGGGCCGTCCC
>DATEOX010000694.1:0-4871 GCA_035273585.1 Thermoanaerobaculia bacterium | reverse complement strand
GATGGGGCTCTGGGCGGAGATGATCACCGCGGCGGTCCCCTCCCGAAAGTGGGGGATCGTGCAGCGCACCACGGCCGTGCCGTCGCCGGCGGTCTTCGTCTTGAAGATGACGCGCGGCGCCTCGACGGTGGAGATCACCTTCACTTCGATGGCCGCCGCGGGGATGGGCTGTTGGGAGAGGCTCTTCTTCGTCGCCACGCGCACTTCGATCGCGGTGCCGGAGAAAAAGTCGACCTGCGAGAGCAGCGACAGCTCGAGATGCTCGCTCTCCGCCTCGGAGGCGAGGTAGTCGATGATCACCTGGTCGAGCGTCCGGTCGTCGGGGGCGCCGGACGGCGCGGGCGCCTCCGCCGTGTCGGCTGGGATGGGGACGTCCGGCAGCGTCGGCGGCGCCGGCACCTTGTCCGTCAGCGCCTTCGTCGTGTCCGCCGGCTGATCGAAGCGGCCGCGCTTGATGGCGGCGATCATCGTGCGGTGCTGCTGCTCCATCAGCCCGCCGATCCACTTCTCGTCCACGCCGGTCTTCAACTGCTCGGCATACGAGGTCTTCTTCGAGGCGAGGATCTCGCCGCCCACGTACACCAGCGACTCGATGTACGGGTTCTGTAAACCCTTGTCCTCGGTCTGGATGTGGTAGACCTTGTCGTTGTGCCTGATGTCGGTATTGAAGCCGGTAATCACGGAGACTGAGTATCTTACCGGCTCAGTTCTGCTCCATCCAAGCCCGCAGATAGGCGATCTGCTCCACGATGCGGTGCCGATCCTCGGCTTGCGGCCTCAGCGCGAGGTAGCGCTCCAGGCACTCGATGGCCTGCCCGTATGCATGAAGCTGCATGGCGATGGCCGCCCGGTCGCGCAGCTCGTACGCGTCGCGGTCGTCGAGGATCAGCAGCCGGTCGACCGACGCCGCGGCGCGCTGCAGGTCCCGCTGCGCGAGGTACGCGGCCTTCAGTTGGGCGAGCTCACGGGCCAGAATCTCCCGCCTGGAGAACGAGCGGAGGTGATGCTCGCGCAGCCGGACGCCGCCGCCGTACATGCCGTCGAGAATGCCTTGCAGCTCGGCGGTGGTCAGGATTCGCCCACCGTCGAACGGATCGATGACGATCATCCCGAAGTCGCCGCTGAACTTGACCAGAAAGCGCCCCGGCAGCGCGATGCCGGTGGCCTCGATCCCCACGCGCCGCGAGATCTCGAGGTAGAGGATGGAGAGCGTGATGGGCAGCCCGGCGTGACGGTCGAGCGCCTCGTTGAGCAGCGCGCTGCGCGGGTCGTAGTAGTCGTCGTCCTCACCGTGGAAGCCTTCCTCCTGGAAGAGCAGGCGATTGATCGTCTCCACGATGCGCTCCACGTTGCGCGAGCCTTCCAGCCGCGCGCGAACGGCCTCGCCCCAGTTGCCGACCTGCGCCAGGTAGTGGTCGAGGTCGACCGCGGGGTTTTCCTCCAGGGCGATGACGAGCGAGGCCTCCACCAGGTCGAGCTGCGGCTCGGGGAGGGCGGCGAGGTGCACGAAGCGTCGCCGCGCGACGGCGGGATGCGTCAGAACGCGTGGCCGATCGTGTGTCATCCTGAGGCGCGGAGACGCCGAAGGATCTCCCGGCGCTTGCTAGGAGATCCTTCGCTGTCTTCGCAGCTCAGGATGACACGCGGCGGATCCTTTCTCTCAGTTCATCCGGGATCGGCTTTTTCGTCTGCTTCTCCCAGTCCCACAACACGACCACTACTTTGCCATACGCAGCAATCCGCTGACCACGCTTCTTCCGGATTTCGTAAACGAAGTCCAACGACGTGGTGCGCGTCTCGCCGATGCGCACCGCGACTTCGATCGGCTCCATCCCGAGCTGCGCGCGGAAGTCGCACTCGGCGCGGGCGACGATGAAGCCGACGTCGCCCGGCTCGCTGCCGCCGGTCAGCTCGAACCAGAGGAGGGTGCGGGCCCACTCGAAGTAGGTGAAGTAGACGGCGTTGTTGACGTGGCCGAAGGAGTCGAGATCACGGAAGATGACCTGTTGAGGGACGACGTACCAGCCGTCGCGCCACTCCCCCGCCGTCACTGCACCGCTGTCGCGGTCGCGAACGGCATCTTCCCCTTCGTGCACGCCTGAAGATAGCGTCCCGGCAGCGCGTGGTCCAGAAACGGCGCGATGATGGCCGAGGCCTGGACGAGCCGGTCGAGGCTGACGCCGGTCTCGATGCCCATCGCATCGAGCATGTAGATCAGATCCTCGGTGGCGAGGTTGCCGGACGCGCCGGGCGCGTACGGACAGCCGCCGAGGCCGCCCGACGAGGCGTCGAACGTGGCGATGCCCAGCTCCAGCGCGGCGAGCGTATTCGCCAGCGCGGTGCCGCGCGTGTCGTGGAAGTGCATGGCCAGGCGCGAGGAGGGGACGACCTGCAGCAGCATGCCGATCACGCCCTGCACCTGCATCGGCGTCCCGACGCCGATCGTGTCGCCGACCGAGACTTCGTAGCAGCCGAGGTCGAGCAGGCGCGCCACGACCTCCAGCACCTTCTCCGGCGGGACGTCGCCTTCATACGGACAGCCGAACGCGGTCGAGACGTAGCCGCGGATGCGCATCCCATCGGCGAGCGCGCGGTGCGCGACCGGCGCGTAGTTCTCGAACGACTCGTCGATGGACATGTTGATGTTGCGCCGGTTGAAGGTGTCGGAGGCGGCGGTGAAGATGGCGATCGACCGCACGCCCGCGTCGATGGCCCGCTCGAGGCCTTTCAGGTTCGGCACGAGCACCGGGTACTCGACGCCCGGATCCTTCGGAATGTTGCGGAAGACCTCGGCCGAGTCGGCCATCTGCGGCACCCACTTCGGGCTGACGAACGCGCCGGCCTCGATCACGCGCAGGCCGGCGTCGCCGAGGGCGGTGATGTAATCGATCTTCGCCTGGCTGGGGATGGTGACCTTCTCGTTCTGCAGGCCGTCGCGCGGACCGACCTCGACGACCTTGACCGTATCGACCGTGATCTTCATTGCAGTGTGACGAGCTCCACGCCGGGCTGTACCAATTCGCCCTCACGACAGTTTATTGCGGCCACCGTGCCGTCGCGCGGCGCGGCGATGGTGTGCTCCATCTTCATGGCCTCCAGAATGATGAGCGGCGCGCCCTTGGCAACCTCGGCACCGACCTGCACGAGGATCTTGAGCACCACGCCGGGCATCGGCGCGCTCATGGAGTGGTCGCGATGCCTGGCCCGCGTCCGCGCCCCTTTCTCCGTCACCTCGGCCGTGTAGATCTCGCCGTCGAAGGCGAAGCTGACCTGCGTCCCCTGGATGACGAACGGTACGAAATGCGTGCGGCCATGTGCGCGGATCTCCGCCTCGCGGTCGCGCACGGCGACCACCTCGATGGCCAGCTCGCCGGCGCGGAAGGTGGCGCCATCGCGCTCGACGTTCAGCTCGTGCTGCGCATCGCCGATGGTGATGATCTTGTCGCTCATGAGGCGTGCGGGCGTCTCGCCCGCCGGCGGCGGCACGTCTCGTGCCGCCGTTCGTGCATCTGGTCTCGTTCGTTCCGCCGGGCGAGACGCCCGACGGCTGGCGGGCGGGACGCCCGCGCGCCGGTGCTCATCGTGTGTACCGCGACCCCGGCGCGTCGAGTGGCATGCCGTCGCGGCAGTGCGGGCAGGCGGCCTCCTCGTACGTCTCCAGGGTCAGGTCGAGCAGCGCCTCATATCGCTTCGGCTGGAACGGGTTCGGCTTGCCGCTGCGGTTGAGGATGGAGCCGAAACCGACCACGTCGCCGCCGTGCTCCTCGATCACCAGCGCCGTCTCGCGGGTCGACTTGCCGGTGGTCACGACGTCCTCCACGATCACGATCCGTTCCGCCGGTTTGATGCGAAAGCCGCGCCGCAACGTCATCGCACCGTCCTTCCGCTCCGTGAACACGGAAGGCAGGCCGAGGGCGTCGGCCACCGTGTAGCCGATCACGACGCCGCCCATCGCCGGGGCGACGATCTTCTCCGGATGCAACGGGCGGAGCCTGGCGGCGAGCGCCTCGCCGATCGCTTTGGCGTTGCGCGGGTGTTCGAGGAGCAGCGCGCATTGCACGTAATTCGGGCTGTGCAGACCGGAGGAGAGGCGGAAGTGGCCCTGCAGCAAGGCGCCCGTCTCCGCGAGCAGCGCCTGCACGTCGAGTGGCATGGCGCCGGAGGATAGAATGCGCCGCAGGAGCAACGCAATGGGCACACTGAGCGAGCAGATCCGCGCGGACCTGACCGCGGCCATGAAGGCGCGTGAGGCCGAGCGGCTGTCGACGCTGCGCATGCTGCAGTCGGCGATGAAGTACCAGCAGATCGAGGTCGGCCACGAGCTGTCCGACGAAGAGACGCTGGCCATCATCCGCAAGGCGGTCAAGCAGCGCCTCGACTCGATCGACCAGTACACGAAAGGCAACCGCCCCGAGCTCGCGGCGAAGGAAGCGTCGGAGATGGAGATCCTCAAGGCCTATCTCCCGCCGGAACTGACGGACGAGGAGCTGGAGAGCGGCCTGCGCGAGATCATCACCTCCACCGGCGCCGCATCGAAGAAGGACATGGGCAAAGTGATGAAGGAGGCGACGGCGCGCTTCAAGGGGCGGGTGGACGGGAAGAAGATCCAGGAGACGGTCAGCCGCCTGCTCCCGTGAACGTGTCATCCTGAGGCGCGCAGACGCCGAAGGATCTCCCGGCAAGATCGGTGGGGATTCTTCGCCGTCTGCGCGGCTCAGAATGACACCTGCGCGTTATTCTCGACACCTTCCGCTGATCGGAGCGGAAGGCCAGGCCCGTCTGCAGAACGGCTCGGTGATCATCATCGGCGCGGGCGGCTTGGGCAGCCCTTCCGCCATCTACCTTGCCGCAGCGGGCGTCGGCCGCATCGG
>DATEOX010000693.1:0-5342 GCA_035273585.1 Thermoanaerobaculia bacterium | reverse complement strand
GATGGGGCTGGATGATGTAGCCGCGCTCGTCGAGCTCGAGCTGGCCGACGTACGGCTTGGTGTTCGGCGTGTGGCCGATGGCGACGAAGAGGCCCTGCGTCGGGAAGTCGGTCAGCTCGTTCGTCCGGAGGTTGCGCACCTTCAGCGCGGTGACGCCCCCCTCCTTGCTGCCAACCACCTCTTCGACGGTGGAGTCGAAGACGAACTCGATCTTCGGGTTCGTGCGCGCCCGCTCCTGCATGATCTTCGAGGCGCGGAGCTCGCCGCGGCGGTGGATGACCGTGACCTTGCTGGCGAACTTGGTGAGGAAGGTCGCCTCCTCCATGGCCGAGTCGCCGCCGCCGACGACGACGATCTCCCTGTTCTTGAAGAAGAAGCCATCGCAGGTGGCGCAGTACGACACGCCGAAGCCCTGCAGGGAGCGTTCGGACTCGAGCCCGATCTGCTGCGCGGAGGCGCCGGAGGCGATGATGACCGCCGCGGTCTCGTAGGTGCGCTGGTCGGTCTTGATGGTGAACGGATGCTTGCGGAAGTCGACGCTCTCGACCTGCTCCATGCGGAAGACGGCGCCGAAGCGCTCCGCCTGCTGGCGCATCAGGTCCATCAGCTTCGGCCCGAGGATGCCCTCCGGAAAGCCGGGATAGTTCTCCACGTCGGTGGTGATGGTGAGCTGCCCGCCGGGCTGGATCCCTTCCAGGACGACGGGGATGAGGTTGGCGCGGGAGAGGTAGAGCGCCGCGGTGCACCCCGCCGGCCCCGACCCGATGACGACGACTTTGAATTCGCGGGTGGTTTCCATTGCGGCGCGCATTATAGCGACGCGGCCCTGTCATCCTGAGCCGCGCAGACGGCGAAGGATCCGTACCTTCAGGCGCGGCGCAAGATCGGTACGGATCCTTCGCCCTCTGCGGGGCTCAGGATGACACCTAGAACAGCTTCGCGTTCTGCGGCGCCGGCTTCAGCGCCTCCAGCAGCGGCCCCGCGAGGAGCCGCTTCTGCCACTCGCGCATGGCCGGGATCTGGTCCAGCTCCTCGGCCGTTTTCGGCTGGATGGTAGCCACGGCGGTGAGCACGTGGCGCGGCGCGATCACGGACGGATCGATCTTCAGCCCCGCCGCCACCCTGTCCCGCACCTTCTTCAGTTTGTCGATGCGATTCTCCAAGGCCTTGTCCCGGATCCACGCCTTCGACTCGCCGCGCTCGGGGAGCTGCTCCTCGGGGATGTCCATCGCCCGGCGGATGATCGACAGCAGCTCGCGACCGAAGCGGTCGAGGTGGTAGCGGGACATCGTCTTCACCGCGGCCAGCTCCTCGCGCGACTTCGGCTTGGCCCGGGCGATCTCGATGATCGTGTCGTTGCCGATGATCTTGAAGGGCGGGCGGTCGGCGCTGCGCGCCAGGCCGTCGCGCCAGCCGTGCAGGTCGCGCAGGATGGCCAGCGAGCGGCGGTCGAGGTTCCCGATGTTCTTCAGCTTGCGGAACGGCTCCGCATCCTCGTCCGCCTCGCGGAAGCGGATCTTCTCCAGCCGCCCGAACTCCTCCACCGCCCACTCCCACCGCCCTAGCGCGGTCAGCTCCTCGCGCAGCTTGTCCGCCAGAGCGACGAGGTAGCGGGTGTCCATCGAGGCGTAGTCGAGCATCTCCGGCGTGAGCGGGCGCATGGCCCAGTCGGCGCGCTGATGCGCCTTGTTCACCTTCACGCCGAAGTGGCGCTCCAGCAATGCGGCCAGTCCGAACGACTCGTATCCGAGGAGCTGGGCGGCGATCATCGTGTCGATGAGGTTCGTGACCGTGTAGCCGAAGTCGCGGTTGAGGATGCGCAGGTCGTAGTCGCCGCCGTGCAGGATCTTCGTCACGTTCGGGTCGGCCAGGATGTCGCCGAAGCGCTCGAGATCGATGCCGCTCAGCGGATCGATCACCAGGTCGTCGCCGTTCGCCGTCATCTGGATCAGGCACACCTTGTCAAAGTACGAGTGCAGCGAGTCGGCCTCGGTGTCGATGGCCAGGACGCTCTGGCCCGCGGCGCTCGACATCGCGTCGTCGAACGAGCGCTGGTCGGCGATCCACTTCATTCCGCCACCGCCTGTTGGCCGAGGCCGATGGAGATCAGCTTCTCGCGCAATACGCGGCGGTCGAAGCCGGGGAGCTCGGTCAGGCGCCGGACGGCGTCCGCGTCGCCGCCCACCACCAGCAGCAACGCGAGGTCTTCGGCCGTCGGCACGCGTAGCGTCTTGCCGTCGAACTGCGCGTCCCGGGCCGCGGCCACGAGACGGCCGTAGAGCGCGTTGCTGGCCACCAGCACGTGCACGCGCACGTCGCCTTCCTCATCGACGAATTTGAGCGGCACGAGGTCGAGCTCCTCGCTCTGGTCGATCTCGTCCTTGTCGACGCGATAGCCGCGGTTGGAAGCCATCATGGCCAGTTGACCCTTCTGCTGGGCGGCCATGAGGGCCAGGACGTCGACCGCGCCGGCCTCGACCGTTTCACCGAGCCAGGCGGAGCGGGCGACGGTGCCGACGAAGGCGGCGTCGATGCGGAGGCGTCCCAGGAGGTCGGCCGTGGCGTGGATGGCGCGGGCGTGCGGGCCGGCGGCATGAATGAGCACCGGCGATATTGTAGTTGCTGGTTGCTAGTTACCGGTTGCTAGTAGAAACCCCGACGAAAATCGTCTCTACTAGTAACCAGCAACCAGTAACCAGCAACTGCATGTCCCTCCTCGACGTCATCTCCCGCCATTGGGGCTACGACTCCTTCCGGCCTCTGCAGCACGACGCGATGCAAGCCGTTCTCGACGGCCGCGACTCGCTCGTGGTGATGCCCACCGGCGGCGGCAAGTCGCTCTGCTACCAGGCGCCGGCCGTGCTCCGCGGCCAGGTGACCCTCGTCGTCTCGCCGCTCATCTCGCTGATGAAGGACCAGGTGGACGGCCTCCGCGCCTGCGGCGTGGTGGCGGCGCAGATGAACAGCTCTCAGTCGCCGCTGGAGCAGCGCGCGGTGGAGAAAGAGCTGATGGAAGGCCGCATCCGGCTGCTGTTCGCCTCGCCGGAGCGGCTGGCCATGCCTTCGTTCCGCGAGCTGCTGCAGCGGGCGGGGGTGAAGACGTTCGCCATCGACGAGGCGCATTGCATCAGCCATTGGGGGCACGACTTCCGGCCGGAGTACCGGCAGCTCCGCTCGCTTCGCCAGCACTTCCCGGAGGCGTCGGTCCATGCCTACACCGCGACGGCGACGCAGCAGGTGCGGCGGGACATCGCCGAGCAGCTCGCGCTGCGCGAGCCGGTGCTGCTGGTGGGCGACTTCGACCGGCCGAACCTCACCTATCGCGTTCTACCGCGTGTAGACGAGGGGAAGCAGATCCTCGACGTGATCGAGCGGCACAAGGACGAGGCGGGGATCATCTACTGCACGCGGCGCAAGGACGTCGATCAGCTCGCCGGACAGCTCCGCAAGCGGGGCATCGACGCGGTCGCCTATCACGCCGGGATGCCGCAGGAGGAGCGGCGCGCGGCGCAGGATGCGTTCGCCGCGGAGCGCTGCGATCTCGTCGTGGCCACGGTGGCGTTCGGGATGGGCATCGACCGCTCGAATGTCCGCTTCATCCTGCACACGGCAATGCCGAAGTCGATCGAGCACTACCAGCAGGAGACGGGGCGCGCCGGCCGCGATGGCCTGGAAGCGGAATGCGTCCTCCTCTACTCCGGCGCGGACGTGGTGCTCTGGAAGTCGATGCTCGACCGCGGCAGCGACGAGATCGACCCCGACCCGCGTTACCGCGAGGCGGCCGTCCGCCATCTGAACGACATCGACCGCTACTGCTCCGGCACCACCTGCCGCCACCGCGCGCTCGTCGAGTACTTCGGCCAGCGCTACGAGAAGCCCGCCTGCGGCGCGTGCGACATCTGCCTCGGCGAGACAGAAGACGTGCCGGAGGCGCTCGTCGTGGCCCAGAAGATCGTGTCGTGCGTGTATCGGGTGGGCCAGGCGTTCGGCGTGAGCCACGTGGTGTCGGTGCTGCGCGGCGAAGACACGGAGAAGGTGCGCGACCGCGGCCACGACCGCCTCTCGACCTACGGCCTGCTCAAAGGCAACGGCCGCAACGAGGTGCGCGACTGGATCTACCAGCTCGTCGCGCAAGGCTTCCTTTCGCAGACGGACGATCAGTACCCGATCATTCGCCTCACCGAGGAGGCGCGCAAAGTGATGCGCGGCGAGGCGGTGATCCGCCTGCGCCAGCCGATCGTAACGAAGAAGAGCCGCGGCGCCACGCCGCGCCGGCAGTTCGGCGAGTCATGGGAAGGCGTCGACCGCTCCCTCTTCGACACGCTCCGCTCCTGGCGCCGCGAGGAGGCGCAGGAGCGCGGCGTTCCGCCGTACGTCATCTTCAGCGACCGGACCCTGCGCGAGCTGGCCCGCATCCGCCCCACCACCCTCCTCGCCCTGCGCGAGGTGTACGGGGTGGGAGACGCGAAGCTGCAGGAGTTCGGGAGGAAGGTGCTGGAGCTGCTCGGCGCGTCATCCTGAGCCGCCCGGCCTCATGTCATCCTGAGCCGCGAAGACGGCGAAGGATCCGTACCTTCAGGCGCCGCGCGAGATCGGTACGGATCCTTCGCTTCGCTCAGGATGACAATATCCGCTCCACGTGCCGCCACTCCGTCGCGCCGTTGCCGATGGCCACGCGCACGCAGTAGCGCCCCTTCAGCTTCGTGTTCGAGACGAAGGCCGTCCCGGAGGCGTTGATCCGCTGCAGCAAAGCTTCCGTCGCCGCGTCGCCGGCCTTCAGGGCGAAGACGACGACGCCGAACAGCGGCGGCGCCATCAGCTCCACCTCCTCGCGCCGTGAGAGCTCCTCGGCCAGGCGCGCGGCGAGGGCGATGTGGCCGCGGATCACTTCCCGCAGGTGCTCCAGGCCGTAGTGCTCGAGGACGAGCCAGAGCTTCAGCGCGCGGAAGCGGCGGCCGAGCTGCAGGCCGTAGTCCATGTAGTTGACCGCGCCGTCGCTCGTGGTGAGGTACGCGGGCGGCACGAGCGAGAACGCCTCGCGCAGGACGTCCGGCCGCTTCGTGTACAGCACCGCGCAGTCGACGGGCGTGAAGAGCCACTTGTGGGGATTGGTCACGATGGAGTCGGCGTATTCGATGCCGTCCCACAGCCAGCGATACTCGGGGCAGAGCGTGGCCGGCCCGGCGTACGCGGCGTCGACGTGCAGCCAGATGCCTTCCCGCTCGGCGATGGCGCCGATGGCCGGCAGCGGATCGACCGAAGCCGTCGATGTGGTGCCGAGCGTGGCGGAGATCGCGCACGGCTTGTAGCCCGCCGCGCGGTCGCGGGCGATGGCCGTCTCG
>DATEOX010000692.1:0-19034 GCA_035273585.1 Thermoanaerobaculia bacterium | reverse complement strand
CGCTCTGGACCGATGAGGAGATCACGGGCTATCAGAAGGAGCCGTCCGCCGACACCGCGATTCCGCGCGAGCAGGTCGAGCGCATCGGCCAGGCGCTGACGTCGACGCCCGACGGTTTCACGCCCCATCCGAAGCTCAAGCCGATCCTGGCCAAGCGGCGGGCGATGGCGGAGGGGAAGGAGCCGCTGGACTGGGCATTCGCGGAGCTGGCGGCGTTCGGCTCGCTGCTCCTCGACGGCTACCGGGTCCGGCTCTCGGGGCAGGACAGCGGTCGCGGGACGTTCTCGCATCGGCATGCGATGCTCTTCGACTATGTGACCGGTCAGGGCTACGTGCCGCTCAATGCGCTGGAGAAGCAGACGCCGGTCTCGGCGCCGGACGCGGAGCAGACGGTGGCGGAGAACGCGCTCGATCAGCAGGTCGTGGACACGACGGCCGAGGTGAACTTCTCGGTGTACGACTCGCTGCTGTCGGAGTACGGCGTGCTCGGATTCGAGTACGGCTACGCGGTGGCGGACCCGGGGACGCTGGTGATGTGGGAGGCGCAGTTCGGCGACTTCATGAACGGCGCGCAGATCATCATCGATCAATTCCTGTCGTCGGCCGAGGAGAAGTGGGGGCAGCACAGCGGGCTGGTGCTGCTCCTGCCGCACGGGTACGAGGGGCAGGGGCCGGAGCATTCGTCGGCGCGGCTGGAGCGTTTCCTGACGCTCTGCGCCGAGGGCAACATGCAGGTGGTCTATCCGACGACGCCGGCGCAGTACTTCCACGCGCTGCGGCGGCAGATGAAGAACAATCCGCGCAAGCCGCTGGTGGTGATGACGCCGAAGTCGCTGCTGCGCCACCCGCAGGCGGTGTCGCGTCCGGAGGAGCTGACCGGCGGCCGCTTCGAGCCGGTGTTGCCGGATGACGGCTCGCGTTCATCCGCCACGCGCGTGGTCATCACCTCGGGGAAGGTGTACTTCGACCTGAAGAACGCGCGCGACAAGGCCGGCGCCGAGGTGCCGATCATCAGGCTGGAGCAGTTCTACCCGTTCCCGCAGCCGATGCTCGCCGCGGAGCTCGTAAAGTACCCGAACGCGACGGAGATCGTGTGGGCCCAGGACGAGCCGCGCAACATGGGCGGCTGGCCGTTCCTCAGCGAGCGGCTGCCGTCGATCCTCGAGCCAGGCAAGACGCTGCGGTATGTGGGGCGTCCGGTGGCGGCCGCGCCGGCGACGGGATCGCATCACCGCCACGAGGATCAGCAGAAGGCGCTCGTGGCGGCGGCGATCGGATAGCAAAGGCGTTATCGGTTATCGGTTGTCAGTTGTCGGTGCCTACCGATAACCGACAACCGACAACGGTTCATCGTCTCGTATCGCCCCGGTCCCCCTGCCCCTTCGGCACGGACTTTTTCGCGTGGCTGCGCCGGTCGGCGGCCAGGGAACGGCCGACGTCGACGACCTTCTTGAACTTCCCTTCCGCGTCGCGGCGGACGTAACGCTTGTCTCCGGGAGTGGGCTCGATCAGCTCGCGTTTGTTGGCCATCAGTTGACCTCCTTTTCATCGTTGGCCGGCTTCTCATCCGAGACGGCCGGCGGTTTGTCCTTCTTGTTCGCGCCGGGCGGCGCCGGGACGTCGACGATCACCGGCAGCGTGGCCGCCTCTGGCGGCGCGACCGGGAGCTCCGCCTCGGCCAGCGCCCGCTGCTCGGCGATCTGCTTCGCCGTCTCCACCAGGGCGGCCGCGACGGCGTTGATGTCGAACGGTTTCTTGATCACCCGTCGGACGAGGGAGTCGTCGAGCGTGGCCACGTCGCCGTTCATCATGGCCGTGGCCACGATGACCGCGGGGCGAGGGTCGAGCAGGGCGATGTGCTGCACGAGCTCGTAGCCGCTCACGCGGGGCATCATGAGGTCGACGATGACCAGCTCGTACTGCTTTTTGGCCAGCAGCTCGAGCGCCTCTTCGCCGTCTCGCGCGCCGTCGACGTCGAAGCCGGCGCGCGTGGCGATCCGCTCGATCAGCTTGCGGATGGCCCGGTCGTCGTCCACGACGAGAAGCGGCGTTTTCGTAGTCTCGTCCGTCACCGCTAAGGGAAGTGCAAGGCGCGTGCTCGGTTCGCTGGCGGGGATGTCTTTATGGATGAAGGGGTTGCGGGGGCGTATCGCCAGCAACGCCGGCTAGCCCGCCGCGCATCTGGCCGCTGCTCAGAGGTTTTTGAGCGCGCATGCGGCCTGAGCCGCGCAGCTCAGCCGTGAGGTTCGTTCGTCCGACTCTTGCAGCGTGCATACAGATGTGCATATCATCCGGCGGTGGCGGAATATGAGTGGGATCCAGCGAAGGCGTCGGCGAATTACAGGAAGCATGGCGTTCACTTCGCTGACGCCGTGGGCGTATTCGAGGATGACCTCGCAATTACGGTCGAAGATACAAGCACGAATGAGCAGCGGTTCAAGACGCTGGGTATTGATTTTCTCGGACGAGTACTCGTGGTCGTGTAACACGCATCGGGAAGACCGGGTTCGCCTGATCTCGGCCCGCAAAGCGACCGCGCTGCAAGTCGATCTATGCGATGGGAAGTAACGATGAAGAAGACCGACGATTTTTCGAAGGGGAAGCGAGGCGCGGTCGTGCCGATTCCGAAAGGCAAGTCCCGCATCACGATCAGGATCGACGACGACGTACTGGAGTGGTTTCGCGAGCAGGTGAACGCCGCCGGCGGTGGTAACTACCAGACGATGATCAACACCGCGTTGCGCGAGCACATCGCGAGTCGGGCCGTGTCGCTGGAAAAGACGCTACGGCGCGTGATCAGAGAGGAGCTCCGGAAGCGCGGAGCGGCCTGAGCGAGGGTGTCGAAGATGATCGTCGCGTTGGACGTTTGGCGGAAGCATCGCGGGTGAAGGTGCCGACTTCGCATCGTCGCGGCGGAAATAAGGCGGTTCGATCCATGATCGATACGTCGAGCTGATGCGCATCAGCAAAACGATGCGATCTGTAGAATAGGACCGTTGAAGAACGAAGACGAGCTGGCGATCGAGTTTCCGGCAGCACTCGATAGAGAAGGCTCTACTGCCGTTTTTGCAAGCATCCGCTATCACCGTCATGACCCGTCCGTCTTAGACATTCGCGCGCATCTACTGGCTTCCGGGTTAGAAAAGATCGAAGCTCACGCTCGTCTTTTTCAGCCGGAGTGGAACTACTTCTTCTTGTATGGCCGGTCAGAAAAGCCCCAGTTAGTCGAAGTTATAGGAATCCGTGGCGCCATCGGTGGTGACACCGTTCGATCGGATGCATCCGCCATCCAAATTGATATTTCGGCCCACGAAGAATCGGTTTCGCGACGATACCACTTCACAGCCCAGCTCACTCCAAGCGGGATTCTTGTTCAGCCAAGGAGCGAGCAAATCGACAGAACAGGCGAAATCAAAAGCGAGGTACTGCACCCTGGTGCCGTGATGGTCACTTACTATGAGGTCGCATACTTTGATACTCAGCAATCGCCAGGATCAGCGCGTGGAATGCCGTTCTTTCGAAGGAAGTTGAAGACAGTCACTCGCGAAGAAGCGGCCGACGATCTCATCAACTTTCACGATCTCGTTGATGGAGGATTCGATCGCTTGTATCAAGCTTACCGGATATAGCCGCAACGTATGGCGATACGTCGCGCCATTCGATTCATGGTGGGCTCCTATGAGACTGTCGGCTTGGAGCAGTCCTACTTTCTCGCTTACGCTGCACTAGACGCAGCCGTGGGTGCCGCGGCGGACGATTCGATTCAGTTCACATTGGGAGCTTCAGCGTTCCGGAAGCTTTGCTCAAAGCTTCGTAAGACCCTCACTGAGTTCGCAGTAGAACACCGTTTGTCGGGGCTTGTGGACGATGTCGCCGACAAACTGGTTGAACTGCAGCGCAGGTCGACCGCGAGAAAAATGGAACGGCTTTACAACAAACTAGGATTCACCGTGGACGACCTCTGGAAACACATCGGATTCGAGACGGGCTTCAAGCGTGCGACGAGAGCTCGCAACGAACTCGTACATTCCGCAACAGTGGCCGATCCAGAACAGATCAGTCGTGACTTGGTCAGGCTGCACGTTTTGACCGAACGCATTCTACTAAAGCTGCTCGAGTGGCCCGACAACAAAATATGGCGTTGGTACGATCAGGAGTTACGCTGGATGAATCACCGCGAGGATCCAAGTCGGACCTGACCCGAAGCAGGTGAGTAAGCAAGCGAGGCCCCGCTTGCCGAGCCACGCTCAACTGCGAGGCGCCGGATGGCGCCTCGTCAGTTGCAGCCCCCCTACCCCAGCAACTGCGCGTGCCACGAGTCCGCCGCCCGCCGCTCCCACCCGCCCGTGCGCACGTCGCCGAGGCGCTCGGCGAGGGTGTCGAAGACGATCGTGTCGGGGTCGGCGCTCTGGCGGAAGGCGTCGCGGGTGAGGGCGCCGACCTCGCCGTCGCCGTGGCGGAAGAAGACGCGGTTCGCGTCGAGGATCGACACGCCGAGCTCGCGCTCCACATCTTTCAGCGTCCCGAACATCCGGTCGATCGAGCAGCCGCTCGTCTCCGAGTGTTTGTCCACGGCCACGACCAGGAAGCTCCCCTCGATCAGGTCGCGGGCGGACGCGATGGGCGTGCCGTGCGCGGCCCAGCCGTCGAGGAAGGCGTCGACGCGCTGCAGCAGGCGGACGCTGCCCGGCTCGTCGAGGGCGGGAGAGACGGCGAAGATCCAGATGCGCGAGTCGTCGCCGAGGCGGTCGATGTCGGTGCGAGGCATGCCGAGACGAACGGAGACGGACCTCCCCGTCATTCCGCGGCCGCGGGGGCGGAGCGCTTCGAGCTGAGCACCGAGCCGAGCTTCATCAGCGCCGGCAGCCCGGCGGTCAGGCCGGTGATGATCGCGCTCGTGGCATTCATCAGCTCCTTCTGCGTGGAGAGGAAGAACGCCGCCACGGCGATGACCATCACGAACAGCGGCACGCGCAGGCGGTCCCACGCGCTGTCCACTTTCTCCGCCTCCGGCGTCTGCACCTCGGCCGGCGGGCGGTTCAGCACGAAGCGGCGGAAGCTCTCGTTGAAGAGACGGATGGCCGGATCGCGCAATACCAGACCGACGTTCAGCAGGCGGCGGAGGGACGGCCGGTTCTCCGAGTTGACGTAGCCGTAGCGCGCGAGCTGATCGAGCAGATGATGCTCCTTCGGCGAACATTGCGACCACAGCCTGGCGTAATACGGGCCGGCGCGCTCGCAGAACTCGTCGATGAGCTGCTCGCGGCCGGAGTCCTCATGCTTCAGTTGTTCGCGCACTTCATCGAGGAACGGATACCCCTCCGCTTCCTCGGCCAGCCAGACCTCGTTCTTCGTGCCGGCCGCGCGGAGGCCGAGGGCCTGGGCGAACCTGCTCACGAACGAAGCGCAGCCTGCCTTGGCGTGGGCGCCGCGGTGCAGACGCCGCTCGTCGAGGTAGACGAACGAGGTCAGCAGGCCCGACCAGCGCCCCGCGTCCTCGCCGGCGCGGGAGAGGACGACGAGCGGCGCCATGTTCGAGGCCACGATGACGTTCCGATCGGGAACGCGCAGCAGATCCTCGAGAAACTGGAGCTTCCTGGCCATCGCCTCGGCGCGATCCCTCCAGTCGCCGAACTGGATGAGCAGCCGCCGGTTGTCCGCGGCCTCGGCCGCCCAATCTCCCGGCTGGGCCAGCGCGATCTCCTTGACGCCCGTCATGTCCACCAGTTCCTCGATCCTCTTCTGCGCGTGGACGACGTACAGATGCTCGCCCACGAGCGGCCGCACCGGCCACTGCGACAGCCGCCGCGGCGCGCCAGCCAGGTCGTAGAGGAAGACCCGGCGGGCGAAGAAGCGGATGGCCACCCGCAGGACGCCGATCAGGATCACGACGAGGAACAGCACCAGCAGCACCGCCCCGATCGGCACCGGCGCCTCATCAGCGGCGGATGCGGGTGCCGCCGGCAGGAGCGCGGAGGGGATGACCCACGGAGTCCGGGAAGTGATGGCCAGCCTGGGCTCAGCGGTGAGGCCGAGCTTCTTCTTCGCACCCTCGCTGATGGCCAGCGGCCGGGCGAGCTCGATGATCCGCCCGTTGCGCTTCCAGGCCCATCTGCCGTCGGAGGCCTCGCCGTGATGCAGGTCGCGCATGGCGGTCGACTCGTCCGAATACTGCGGCAGGAGCGGCTCGAGCAGCTCCGCTACTTCGTTCGAAGCCACCGGCCATGAGCTCGCAAGCGCGTCGATGGACCAGCGCGAGCGGAAGTTCGGCGGCGGCATGACCTCTGCGGCCGTCAACGCCTTCCGCCATGAGCGGCCCGTAACCGTCTCGAGGCGCTGCTGCAGCTCGTCCGCGATGACGAGCTGTCCGTACTTCACCAGGCTCTCGACCTCGATGCCGAACGCGGTCTGGAAGAAGCCGACGGCGGGGAGGACGGCGAGCACGATGACGGCCAGCACGCCGCTCATGATGTAGCGCCGCGCGTAGCTCCTCCACGATACATGGCTGATCGCTGAGCGAGGGAGCAGCGTCAGGGCCACGCCCGCGGCGGCGCAGCCGAACATCACCGCGCGGATGAGCCATGCCGTCCCGGCGAACACCAGCTCCGCCTCCAGCGGTCCGGCCAGCAGCCGGTAGAGCAGGAACAGAGTGATCGCGGCCCAGCTCGCGAGCACGAGGGCATGAGCCGGCCGCTTCGGCGGCTCCTCCAGGATCAGGTACGCGGCGAGTGCGGCCTGGATCGGGAAGAGCAGTGAGACGGCCAGGCGTCCGGTGGGCGCGAAGTAGAAGAGCGCGACGGCGAACGAGACGGCGGAGAGACCGAGTAGCCAGGCCAGCCGGCGCCACGCCTCGGCGCGATGCTCGCCGGGCCACAGCCACCGCGCCCGATATCCGGGGCAGAGCAGATTGAGGGAGACGAAGATGACGGCCAGGATGCCGAAGTAGAGCGCCAGCAGGACAGCGGTGACGACCAGTGTGTCGAGGTTCGTGGCGCGCAGCAGGCTTCGGTCGCGGAAGGTCAGCAGCGTCCAGTGGAGGTCGCGCAGCGGCGTGACCAGGATGCGCTGGTCGCGGCCCCAGTACGGCGCATCGACCCACTCCTCGCGGCGGGAGAAGACGACGGCGCGCAGGGTGCGGTCGTTGTCCGTCTCGGCGAAGACGTTCTCGATGCGGATGCGCTGCTGGTCTTCGTGATAGAGCACGTTCCCCTCGTCGTCGATCACGGCGAAGGTCATCGCCGGAGGAGCGACCGGGCTCTCGAAGCGGATGAACGGCATGGTCACGGAGAAGACCGGCAGGTCGGGGTTGTGGGTGGGGACGGCGAAGACGGTCTCCGGCTGCCCTGTCGTCAACGCGCGGACGGACTCGATGAACATTGGCCGGCCGGCGCCGCCCGCCGCGCCGTGCCACATCAGCGGATCGTTCTGGACGCGCTTGAAGTACTCGCGCGACCGGACCTTCAACATCGGCGGCCGGCCATCTCCCATCTCTCCGCGGGAGAACTGGCTTCCGTTCCTCTCGATCCAGGCGAACGAAGTGGCCCAGGGATAGCGGGACGATTCCGGCAGTCTGTCCCCCAGGCGCGCGCCCGCGCCGTCGAGGCTGCCCTGCAGCGGCTTGTGCCCGATTCCGCCCGTGACGTTCATCAGCTCGTCGGCCACCTTCAGCCCCTGGTTGATGTCGGCAGAGAGACCTTTCGAGAGGTCTGCGGCGAACGCGAGCTGCTCTTCATCGCCGGCGATGGCGTCGAGGCGCCGGTATGCGAGCACGTCGGCCACGAAGATCGCGGCGATGCTCGCGCCGACGAGCGTGCTCACGGTGAGGAGGATGACGTCGGCGCGCTTGACCGGCTGTTGCGCGCCGAGCAGCGCCAGCTTGAGGAACGGCCCGCAGCAGAGCAGGAAGAGGAACACCGCGGTCCCGATGGCGAGGGTCGAGGCGTTGAGGGCGGTGGCCTCGTGTCGGAAGCGCGACTTCGCCACCAGCCCGCAGAGGATCCACGAGCCGCTCTTCTCCTTCGGCCCTTGCGCGGCCTGGAGGCTGTCGAAGCTGAACGGCTGGGAGATGAGCACATACGGGGCGCCTGCGATGGCGACGTCCGTCTGCCGGCTCTGGGTGCGGAGCAACTCGACGGAGATCGGCATCTCCCCGCGGAAGGTGCCTTCTTCGCGCAGCGAGGCGAGGCTGGTGAGGACGATGGCCGGAGAGGAGTCCGCGGAGTGCGTCAGCGCCGCCCGGCGCGTGGCCGCCGCCGGCTGCACCTGGTACACGACCGTGCCGTCGCCGCTGGCCAGGAGCACCGAATCGAAGCTGGCCATCAGCGTGGAGGTGAAAACCCGCTCCACGACTTTGTCGAGGGAGAGCCGGCCGGTCGCGATGGGCAGCCCCTTCCCTTTCATGGCCAGCTCGTTCCCGCGGGGCATGACCGTCTTCTTCGCCGCGCGATAGGTCAGCTCGACGATGAGCTGGTCGTTCTTCTGCGTCAGCGTCTGCGTGTACTCGTCGTTCAACGGCGGTGTGCCGGTCTGCGGCGCCCGGTCGGCGGCGTCGAGGTCGCCGAAGTACTTTCCTATCGGGCTTCGTCCCATCGCCGTGCGCTCGTAATGGAGCAGCGGCTTCGCCTTGTCCTTCTCCTCGCTCCACATGTCGGCGAAGGCGAAGTTCTTGACCAGCATGCGCAGCGCGGTGAGAGACTGGTTGAGCTGCTTGCCGGCATCGGAGAGGAGGCGCATGTCGCGCCCGACCAGGTAGGCGGTGTTCCGCTTCACGCCGGCGTAGTAGGCCAGCCCGAGGGCGATGACGGCGACAGCGGCCAGGATGGCCGGCACCCGCCGACGCGGATCGTCGGCCTTTCGAGCTTGCGCACCGTTTTCCGTGGACATATGGACCTCGATATATCCATATCGTGACGGTGAGGGGCCGATCGTTTCACCCGCTGATAAACTTTGCCGCGTGAGCTTCGCCAGCCTCATCCATCGCTTTCGCAACGGGTTGCAGCCCGACGGCGGCGCCGCGGACAAGACCCGCCGCCACGATCCTCTCACGCTGGCCACGGCCGCCGTGCTGCTCGACATCGCCTACGCGGACGGCGAGCTGACCGCGCCGGAGCACGGCGACATGGTCGGCTTCCTCACCCGCGCATTCGCCCTGACCGGGGAGCTCGCGCAGGAGCTGATCGAGGCCGCGGAGGAGATCCGCGACCGGACCATCGACCACTTCGCCCTGACCAGCTACATCCGCCGCCACGCATCGCTCGAGGAGCGGATCGACATCGTGAAGACGATGTGGCGGATGGTCTACTCGGATGGGCGCCTCACCGACTACGAAAACTATCTCGTGCGCAAGCTGGCCGACCTTCTCGGCCTGGAACACCACGTGATGATCGAGGCGAAGGTGGCGGTGCTGCAGGAGCGGGGGGCCGTGTCATCCTGAGCCGCAAAGACGGCGAAGGATCCCCTGCCAAGCACGAGGAGATCCTTCGCCGTCTGCGGGGCTCAGGATGACACGGTCTGCGTGAGCAAGGCGTAGCCGATCATCTTGTACAGCAGGCGCGCGCCCACATTCGCGTCCCACTCCGTCTCGCCCGGCGACACCTCGCACAGATCGAGGCCCACGATGCGCTTGCCGGCGCGTTTCAACGCGCGCAGCAGGCCGATGGCCTCGTTCCATGACAGGCCGCCGGGGACGGGCGTGCCGGTGCCGGGGCACAAGGTCGGGTCGAGGCCGTCAATGTCCCAGGAGAGGTAGACGTCAGCCGGCAGCGCGGCGACGATGTCGTCCGCGAGGCGGGCGAACGGCGTCCCCTCCTCCTTCGATGCGGCAAGCGTCGCGTCGAAGAACGTCACGATGCGGCCGCCGGACGAGGCGATCATCCGGCTCTCGGCATGGCCCAGGTCGCGGACGCCCACCTGCACGAGCCTGCCGACGTTGTCCAGGCGCGTCATCACGTTGTGGAAGATCGAGGCGTGCGACCAGGTGAAGCCCTCGTACGCGTCGCGCAGGTCGGCGTGCGCGTCGAGGTGCAGGATGCCCAGGCCGGGATACGCTGCCGCATACGCGCGGATGGCGCCGAACGGCACGGAATGGTCGCCGCCGAGAATCACCGGCATCTTGCCCGTCTCGAGCAGCGAGCGCGTCTCGGCGTAGACCCACTCGTTCATCTTCTCCGAGATCGCGTTCACCTTCGCCGCCGCCTTGCGCGTGGTGCGGTCCACCGCGCCGCCGGCCGCGATCACCGGCGCGGCGAGCTTCTTGGCCTCGGCGTTCCAGCGAACGATGCGGCGCGGGATGGGGCGCATGGCGATGCCCGCCTCGTATGGGCGGCCCGTCTCCTGATCGAAGAGATCGACCTGCTTCGAGGCCTCGAAGACCGCTGCCGGGCCGGCGGACGTCCCGCCACCATACGACGTGGTGGCCTCGAACGGTACGGGAACGACCACGACGCGCGCGTCATCGGGAGCGAACGGAAGACCGTAGATGCCGGAGCCGGCGCCGGCCGCGGCATCGGGATCGAAGGAATGCGCGGCCATCAGTCGAGGTCGAACGGATTGATGTGAGGCTTGTCGGCCTTGTCAGCGCGCTCCAGCGCTTCCTTGAACCGCTCCTCCAGGATGCGCGCCCGGTCTTTCTGGCTCTCCAGGTTCTTCTCGAACCGGCGCGCCGCCTCGCTCTTCTGCGTCTCCAGGTTCGAGACCATCGTCTCCAGCGACCCGGCGCCGTGCCGCGTCTCCTTTGCCTTGTGCAGCAGCACCTCGCCCGTGATGCGATCCACGACGATCGTCGCCTCGCAACAGGGGCAGAGGATCTCGAAGTTCTTGGCCATGACCCGCCGATCTTATCGCAACGACCGCCGCCTCGGCGGCGCCGGATCGTACGCCGTGGCCACCGCGGCGCGGCCGCCGGTGGCGATGCGGAAGTTGCGCTCGAATTGCGCGCGGTAGGTGCTCATGGCATTGATGTCCGACAGCGTGACCGGCTTCGACGGATCGGCCAGGATCACGAACACCGTGCGGAACTTGCGCGGCGTCTCCGGATACGCCGGCGTGCGCAGGCCCATCGCGTCGAGGAACTGCTGCATCACGACGTTGCGCCGCTCGCCGCGCACGGTGCGGTTGGCCGGCGGGAAGTAGCTGTCGCCGAGCTCGGGATCGGAATTCGCGATGTAGAAGAACGGCGGCACTTCGTTCGCCGTGGCAAGACCCATCAGGTAGAGATCGAGCCAACTGTAGCCCCAGGAGGAGAAGTCGCTCGAGGTGAAGCTGCCGTCGCCGTTGTCCTGGAACGCGCCGCCGCCCATCACCGAGGCGTCATGGTCGCTGTAGACGTTGAACGCGGCGCGCATGTCGACGAACTGCGCCGGATGCCCGCCATCCGGATTGATCTCCTGCACCCGCCGGCCTCCGTCCATCATCGACGGATAGAAGAGCCACTCGTGGCCGAACTCGTGGAGGATGATGAACGACGACTCCTGCGCGCTGCGGTTCCAGCCGTAGCCGATGGCGTTCATGTGCATGAGGCTCGGCTCGCGCCGAAGCTGCGGCCCGATGTTCTCGTCGTCGGTGATGCCCAGCACGCCGGCGTTGCCGCCCGTGGCGTACGCGCCGGCGTAGAAGACGATGTCGGTGAGGAAGTTCTGGTAGATGGCCACCGCGTCGAGGTCCTCGCCGCGTAGCGCCGTCCCCTGCTGCAGCAGCTCCCACACCCTCTCCACGCTGATGGCCGGCAGCGTGAATCCCTCGGACACCGGCCCGGTGATGTCCACCGGCGCGGCGAGCGCGGTGAAGTCGGTGCCGACCCGCCGCCCCGGCGTGCCGATGGGCAGCCGGGCGATGGCGACCGTGAAGTCGCCCGCGCCGCCGTTGACCACGGTGGCGCCGCGCACGGAGACGACCGGCCCGTACGGCTCGAGCTCGGTCTGCGGGACGTCGAAGATCACGGTGTTGCCCTCGATGCGGACGGAGGTCGTGCCCGGATGAGAGCCCCATCCGGCGAAGCTCGCCCGCGGCGGCGTGGTCCGGTCGACGCGCAGGCTCGCGCCCGCCTCGCCGCCGAAGGAGACGTCGTAGACGATGCGGCTGGCCAGCTTGGAAGCGTCGATCGGCGCGTTGACGGTCATCCGGATCTCGAACAGGTCGAGATCGCTCACCCGGTCGATGGTCAGCGCGGTGATGTCGGCCATCGCGGTGGGCGTCTCGCCGGTGATGTCGGTGATGGCGTCGATCCGCGTCCGTTCCGCGCGCCACGGCTCGTTGCCCGAAGTCACGAGCAGCGCTCCGCCCGGCAGGGTGAGCGTGCGGTAGGAGAAGCGTATGTCGCCGTTGCGGGCGAGCGTCGTCTGCACTTCCGAGACGTTCGCGATCGACCAGGTGATGGTCACCGTGTCGGCCAGCTCGCGCACGTGGACGGCCGGCGTGCGCGACTTCAGCAGCGCCGGCGTGGTCAGGAACGGCGCGATGACCGCCTCGCCGGCGGTCACCAGGTCGGCGTCATTGCGCTGATCGATGGCCGTCGCGCGCGGCGGCGCAAGGTAGAGCGCGTGCTGGCTGCTGATGGTCACCTGCCGCACGTTTTTGTCGTAGAAAGGAAAGTCGAACGGCAACGTGTACGGCGCGTCGGCCGTGCGCAAGGCGCCGGGGATGTCCTCGAACTCGAACGGCACGAGCTGCGCCCGGAACGCGCCGCCGTCCCGCCGCTGGAGGAGGATGGTCTTTCCCGCGAGATCGACCTGATGCAGATACGGCGCGCTCGTAAAGTCAGCATCGACGACGTAGATCCCATCCCGCTGCACGACCGGCGCGAGCCCTTTGCCGAGCCGCCCCCGCGCCGCCGCCCGCGAGAACGCCCCCAGCTCCCGCACCCGCGCCGTCGTCTCCGGCCCCGTCGCGCACGGCACCACCTGGGCGGCGACAACGACGGGGAACAGCGCGATGATCGCGAGCCGCTTCACCGCAACACCCGCCGCCGCGCCGGCGGCGGCGCCGGCGAAACCGACGTCGTCACGTTCGCGCGCCCGCCCGTTGCGACGGGGAAGTTCGCCTCCAGGAGGCCGCGGTACTGCTGCACGAGGGCGAGCTCGCTCTCGCTCACCGGGCGGTCGGGGTCGGCCAGGAGGACGAAGGCGACGCGGAACGTGCGCTGGGTGTCGGGGTAGGCCGGGGAGCGGGTGCCCATCGCGTCGAGGACCTGCTGGACGCCGACGTCGTGGCGCGTGCCGCGGAACGTCCGCTGCTGGGGCGGATAGTAGGCGTCGCCCAGGCGGGGGTTGGAGTCGGCGATGTAGAACCAGGGGGTCACCTCCGCCTTGTCGGCGAGACCCATCAGGTAGAGATCGAGCCAGCTATAGCCGTACGACGCGTACTCGCTGCTGGTGAACGAGCCGTTGCCGTTGTCCGTGAACGTGCCGCCGCCCATCACCGAGGAGTCGTCGCCGAGGTAGACCCGGAACGCGGCGCGCGTATCGACGTACTGCGCCGGGTGGGCGCTGATCGGGTTGAGCACCGAGCTGCGCTTCCCGCCCTCCATGATCGAGAGGTAGTAGAGCCAGCGGTGCCCGAGCTCGTGCATGACCACGTGCGACGCGGCGCGCGCGTCGCGGTTGACGCCGTAGCCGACCTTGTTCATGTGCAGCAGCGCCGGGATGCGCGGCTGGTTGGGCCCGACGCTCGAGAAGTCGGCGATCCCCTTCACGCCCGGGTTGCCGCCGGTCGAGTAGGCGCCGGCGTAGAGGATCAGATCGGTGAAGAAGTTCTGGTAGATGGCCACCCCGTCGATCTCGTCGTCGCGCAGCCCGTACGCGGCGCGCACCCGCTGCCAGACCGCGTCGACGCTCAGCACCGGCAGGGTGAAGGCCTCCACGATGGGACCGCGGAGGTCGACGCTCCCCGTCAGCGAACTGAAGTCCGTATGGACGCCGCGCAATGGCGTGCCGAGGGTCAACCGGGCCTGGCCGACGGCGATGTCCACCGTCCCGGCGCTGTTCAACGAGCTCGTGACCGCCACCGTGGCCGTGCTGGGGAACGCGGCGAGATAGTCCTGCAGCACGTCGAGGACGAGCGTGTTCCCCTCGATGCGCGCCGCGGGCGTCCCCTCCTTCGTCCCCCACACCGGCACCGCATACAGGATCGCGTCGCCCCCTCGGCGGTCGAGGTAGTAGCGCAGCACGCGCTGGTTCTCGAACGTGACGGTGAAGTACACCAGGTCGCCGGACGGTACGTTGGCGATGTTCAGCGGTGCGGTGGTGGTGATGCGCAGCTCGATCAGGTCGAGGCCGTTGACGCGGGAAACGCTGACGTTGCGGATGTCGAGCATCGGCCCGAGGCCCGGCGCGACGCTGCGCAGCGCGTCGTTCGTGCCGTCGTTGGCGGAGAAGATCTCGGTGCGGTCGTCGCGCCACGACTCGCTGCCGGAGGTGACGACGATCGAGCCGCCGATCACGTTGGCCATCGACGGGTAGGAGAAGCGGATCGCCCCCGAGCGGCTGAGCGTCGCCTGGATCGTGTAGTCGCCGATGCGCGTCCAGGTAATGGTCGCCAGGTCGGCGGTGGTCTTGAAGTTGACCGTGGCGAAGCCACTCCCCTGCGTCGAGGTCGTGGTCAGGAACGGGGCGATGATCCCCTCCCGCGTGGTGGCCAGTTCCAGGTCGCCGCGTTGATCGATGGCACTGGTGGCCGGGTCGGCCAGGTAGACGGCGTTGAAGCCGGAGAGCCAGATCCGCCGCACGGTGCGGTCATAGAATGGGAAGTCGAACCCGAGGTCGACCGCGGTCGCGCCGTTTTCGGTCGTGATGTTGATGCGCGCGCCGAGCTCCGTGTCGACGGCGAGCGGCTCGACCGAGGCGGCGAGCGTCTGCGCGTCGCGCCGCTCGAAGGCGAGCGTCTTCCCCGCCAGGTCGAACGGCCGCCGGAAGGGCGCCGTCACGTCGTCCGCCTGCAGTACGAAGACGCCGCTCCGGTCGTCGATGCTCGCCGCGGCTGCCCTCTTCGCCTGCGCCTCCTTGGCCCGCGAGTACGCCCCCAACTCCCCCACCCGCTCGTTCGTCGCGGGGCTCGTGGCGCACTCGAGATGAGGATCGGCGGCGGCGGAGAACGCGAGGAGCAGGAGGATGAGAGAGCGCATGGTGAACAATCTACGGACCGAAGTTTTCTTATGTTCGGGGATTTGTGACGAAGGAGCAACTAAGTGGGACGAAGGGCCCCCCATGTCATTCCGAGCCGCGAAGACGGCGAGGAATCTCCCGGTGCTTGCGAGGAGATCCTTCGCCGTCTTCGCGGCTCAGGATGACAGCGCCTGTTCCAGATCGTCGACCAGATCCTCCGCATGCTCCAGCCCCACCGACATCCGGAGCAGGTTCTGCGGCGTGCGGCTGCCGGGGCCCTCGCTCGAGGCGCGGTGCTCGATGAGGCTCTCCACGGCGCCAAGGGACGTGGCGACGGTGAATAGCCGCACGCGCGAGGCGACGGCGATGGCCTCCTCCCGCCCGCCCTTCATCCGGAACGAGAGCATGCCGCCGAAGTCGGACATCTGCCGCTTCGCGATCTCGTGGCCGGGATGCGACGCAAGGCCGGGATAGTGCACGACCTCCACCCGCGGGTGCGCCTCGAGGAACGCGGCGATGGCGCGCGCGTTCTGGCAGTGCACGCGCATCCGCGCGGACAGCGTCCGGATGCCGCGCAGCACGAGCCAGGAGTTGAACGGAGAGGCCACGCCGCCGACCACGTGGCGGATCGCTTCCACCCGCTCGGTGAACGCGTCGCGGCGACGGAACGCGAGCGAGCCGCCCTGCACGTCGCTGTGGCCCCCGAGGTACTTGGTGGTCGAGTGCAGGACGACGTCCGCGCCGTGCTCGATGGGGCGCTGCAGCGCTGGCGAGGCGAACGTGCCGTCCACCGCCAGCAGCGCGCCGGCGCCGTGCGCGATCTCGGCGAGCGCCGACAGATCGCAGACGCGCATCAGCGGATTCGACGGCGACTCGGCCCAGAGCATCCGCGTCGCGGGCGTGACCGCGCGCCGCACGGCGCCCAGGTCATCCATCGAGACGTACTCGAACGTCAGCCCCCAGCGCGGGAAAAAGTCATCGGTGAGATGGCGCACGCCGTAGTACGAATCGTCGGCCACGAGGACGTGCGATCCGGTCTCGAGCGCCTGCAGCGCCGCCCCGGCGGCGGCCATCCCCGAGGCGAAGACGAGCGCGGCGTCGGCGCCGTCGATGGCGGCCAGCGCCTCCTCCAGGCGGGCCTGGGTCGGGTTGCCGTCGCGGATGTACGCCCACCCATGGGGCATCCCGCCGTCGGCGGTCCGCTCGAAGGTCGTGGAGAGATGGATGGGCGGCGCGATGGCGCTGGTGGCCTCATCCGGATGATTGCCGGCGTGAATGGCGGTCGTCTCGAAATGCATCCCGGCAGCGTAGACTTGCGCGCACGATCATGGAAGCCATCCGTCGTCTCGCGCCGCGGGAGCAGGCTGTCGTCCTCGTGCTGGACGACGAGGAGAGCGTCGGCGCATTCGTCCGCGCGGCGCTGCCTGACGCGCAGTACCGCACCATCTGGCGGCCGGACGTCGACAGCGCGATCGCCGCCATCGTCGAGGAGCAGCCCGACCTGGCCCTGCTCGACATCGGCCTGAGCGGCGACGGAGGGGGCGGCTGGCAGTTCCTCAAGCATCTCCGCTCCAGTCCCGCCACGGAGAGCCTCCCGGTGGTGATGCTCACCGGCTCCTCGGACACGATGAACCGCCAGAAGTCGCTGCGCCTCGGCGCCGACCGGTACCTCATCAAGCCGGTCCGTCCCGAGACGCTGCGCCGCGTGGTGAACGAGATGCTCGCCGCGCGGGACGACATCTGGTGGAGCCTCACCCTCCGCACCGACCAGGTGGAGCGGGTGCGCGAGCTCTTCTTCGATCCGACGACGGAAGTACCGACGCTGGCCATCATCGTCGACGAGCTGCGGCGCACCGTCGAGCAGGGCGAAGTCCTGCAGGTCTTCTGTCTGGAGATCGAGCCGCTCTTCCGCCTCGGCGAGCGCGACGTGTGGGACACGTTCGATGACCTGCGCCGGGAGTTCGTCCGCGGCCTGCGCATCATGGTCGCGCCGCTCCTCGGCAACGACGTGGTGATCGCCACCAGCCACTCCGGCGCGAACGACTTCTACTGCTTCACCCGCAACGGCAAAGGGAACCAGACGCAGCTCGTGAAGGAGCTGGAGCGCGTGGCACGCAACGCGCTGCGCTCCATCCGCATCGATCCGGCCGTCGCCGAGGAGGTGACGATCTTCTGTGGCGGCGCGCTGACCCAGCCGCAGCCCGTCTATCCGCCGCGCATCCTCTACAACGCGGTGCGCGAGGCAAAGGACAACGCGGAGCGGCGCGAGACGCGCTACTACCACGCCCTGCGCGAGCGCCTCACCCGAGCCGTGCAGGAGAAGTCGATCACGACCGTCTATCAGCCGATCATCGACCTCGAGACGTTCGACATCTGCGGCTACGAGGCGCTCTCGCGCGGGCCGGCGAAGACGGAGATCGAGAACCCGGAGATCATCTTCGAGCTGGCCCGCGACTTCGACCTGGTGTGGGAGCTGGAGAAGCTCTGTATCGAGAACGTGCGCCCGACGCTGGCCGACGTCTGCTCGCGCGGCTACCTCTTCTTCAACCTCGAGTCGCACTTCATCCAGCAGCTCCAGCAGCGCGGCACGGACGTGTTCGAGTCATTCGTCGACTGCCACCATCAGGTGGTGATCGAGGTGACGGAGCGGAGCGCGATCCGCGACTACCGGACGTTCCGCCGCACGCTGCACGAGCTGAAGAAGATGGGCTTCCAGATCGCCATCGACGACTGCGGCTCGGGCTACGCCACGCTGGAGGCGGTGGCCGAGCTGCAGCCCGATTACCTGAAGGTCGGCCACTCGCTCTTCCGCGACGTGGAGAAGGACCCGATCCGCCGCCGGCTGGTGGACCTCGTGGCCCGCTGCGCGGATACGATCCAGGCCAAGACCATCGCGGAGGCCATCGAGACCGAGGATCAGTTGCGCATCTGCCGCGACCTCGGCGTGCAGCTCGGGCAGGGCTACCTGTTCGCGGCACCCGCGCCGTGGGACGTGATCAGCAACTGGCGGCCGCCGGCTGGCCGGTAGAACCGTTGTCGGTTGTCGGCTCCTCTACTGGCCACCGACGACTGACAACCGACAACGCCTCTCTCGAGCGTGGAGCAGGTACTGATCAACCTCCGGCGTGGTGGGCAAGGGCTTGGTGTTCAGCGTGATGCTGCCGCGCTCGGCGTGAGCAGTCGCGCCATCGCCCAGATGATCAGCGCGAGGCAGCCGCCGAGCAGGGCCAGGCTCATGTCGCGGTGCGCGTCCCAGATGTCGCCCTGCTCGCCGTTGTACGCTCCGGCGTCCGCCGGCGAGAGGACCATGGTCAGTCCCCACTCGAACAATTCGTAGAGAAGGCTGAAGGCGAGGACGAACTCGATGGCGAGGTAGCGGGCAAGACGGGGCGGGACTCTGCCCGGACCGGTGAGGATCTCCCAGGCCGGCCTGACCGCGAACAGGCCGAAGGCGAAGTGCACCACGCGGTCGTAATGGTTGCGCCGGAAGCCGAAGCGCTTCGTCAGGTTGATCCCGAACAGCCGCTCCGACCATACGTCGTAAGGGACATATGAGTAGATGTACCGCGCCCCGAGGACGTGGAACAGCATCAGGAGGATGATGCCGGTGAATGCGACGTTGCTGAAGGCGTAGCGGCGGACCGCGAACGGCAGGATCAGAAGGAGCACGACCGTCGGCAGGTGCTGCAGGTACATCTGCCGCGGGAAAGGCGCCCGCCAGCAACTGAGCGCCGCGGCGAACGCTACGCCGAGCCAGAGCGTGCGCTGATAGGTCGTCACGTGCGCAAAAACGCCCCCGGGCGTGAGCCCGGGGACGTGGGAAAAACGAGAGCGCTAGAGCGTCCGCTTCTTGGCCCGGATGTTCCGGCGGCTGCCCTTCGCTTTGCCGCCGCCACCGCCGCCGCCGTAGCCACCGCCGCCGTAGCCGGCGTCGCGGTC
>DATEOX010000691.1:0-8973 GCA_035273585.1 Thermoanaerobaculia bacterium | reverse complement strand
CCGTTCGCATGGAGGGCGGGCGGAGCGTGCGAGCTCGTGACGCTTGTCCATCGTCACCACACCGCATGAATGCCGCAGCGGATCACCGACGCGGTCTTGGACGACCAACAACATCGCTCACGCGCTGCAAAATGATTCGGCCGTCAGTTTGACACTCTGTAGCACCAACGTCCGATTCGGCTTTGATCTTCATGCGTTTACGGTCGCGCCACACGAAAACAGGATCGAAGCGACCTTCGAATGTCGCGACCACGTTCATTCCCTTCCGCAACTTCTCGAAGAACTCGGCCAGCGCTTCATCGCGTTTCAGAACGACTCCAGCAGCCACCTCAGCTCGTCTGGGTAACTCAACCTTGAGACGCATGTAGGCGGAGCATCGCCGCTCCGTGCCGAAGTCCTCGATCGCCATACTACGTGTTGCATTCGCGCGAACGATCACCGTAGTGCCGGCATACTTTTCTGGATGTTCGTACAGGTCACACAACGTCACCGTAACTGTGCTCGCTCGCAGGTCGACGCCCCCGGAAATCAGCAACGCCAGCGACACAATGCGCCAGGTCGACGCATTAGGCCGCACCGCTTGCGCAGCTCTAGCAGACGAACGATAGGGCGTGGAACGGTCGATTGACGATGGCCTGGGCATGGCACCGCTTGCCGCGTGCACGATGGCACTCCACTTCGCAGGCGCCTGCAAGCGGCGCGACATGCGTCCCACTCGCGCGACTTCTGACGTCGTGCGGGTGGGAGAGTGGGCGCCCATCAACATACTTGTCTAATCTTCTGGCCGTGACGCGAGCGAAAACGATCGCGCCACCACGACAAACTGACCGCCCGGATGAATGAGTGTCACGCCGAAAACGAACAATCCACTCATCGACTCACCCTGATAAAGATCAAATCGTTCATTTAGCTGCTTGACGACGGCTCTTTGCGATTTCTCCGCATCCTCGCAGTACGCACTCGCAATCTGATCGCCGCAAAGTTTCTTCGCAAGGAGATCGACGTCGGCATAAAAGCCTCTGCAGCCATGGAACCGTATCTCCGCACGTCCCGTCACAAGATCCGATTTACAGAATGAGATGTCGAACGTCACTGTAGGTTCGTCATCACTTCCGTATGCTACGTTCCACTCAAGGAATTCCGAGTCGTGCCACGGCAGGCGTGAGAAGGTGCTGACGTCGGCGATGATAGCTTCAGCGTTCATTTGTATTTACTCTATGTGCAATATGGTGAGGACGGTGGGCAGTCCGATGCATTTGTTGGAATTGGACCTAATCCGGAACCCGGCACAATCACGACTCCACCGGCATGTGGCTGTAACGCCGCGCCTCCGCCGGTCATGATCATGATCGCGGTACCACCGATCGCCATGATCGTTGCCCCAATGATTGTTTGCAGGTCCGGTCGCTGTTGACCCACTGTAGTGGACTTTGACGGCTCAGGGATCTCGCCCGGGTTTGGAGCACGACCGGGCTGCCGCGGACGCTTCTTGTCCCAGTCCCAATCGTGCACGTGCGGATCACCGGCGCCGTGGTCATGGCCGTGGTCGACATCCGTTACGGCGCGACCGTCCGGACCATACGTCCGTACCGTTTTACCGCCACCTTCAGCAGGAAATTCTGTTGTAGAGGCGGGCTCCTGCCCTTGCGCAGGCGTTCTGCCGCCAGCTTTAGCCGGTTCCAGTTTCGGCGTCGACTCGGCTTTCGCGCACAGGACCGTCGGACCAATGAAATCGGCCTTCTCTCCGCACCGTCCCGTCGGATCTACCCGATTCATCGGGTTGTTGCGTACATACGTGTACATGTTCCACGACTGCGGCTGCCTCAGATCCCAGTCTCTGCCAGGATCGACGGATAAGAAGCGCCCTAACGCCGCGCTGTAGTAACGCGCGTGCATGTAGTCGAGCGGCGCGTTACCACCGCTCGGGTCGGCGTCCCGCTCGTGGCCCGTGAACTCGAGAGGGTTGCCTTCTTGAGCGCTTCCTGGGGACCATTCCTCGCCGAAGGGCCAGTAGACGTGATATCCGACTTTCTGGCCCGCACCATCGGTGACCAGGCGCGCGGAGCCCAAGTGATCAAGGCTGTAGTGCTCCACGGCGCCGCCGGGCTTCAGCGCGGCGAGAAGCGATCCATCGCGGTAGACGTAGTCGCGCTCGACGGACCAAGTGGCGCCGGTCTGCTTGAAAACACGCAAGACCTTGTGATCAAAACCCCGCAGAGTCCATTCCGTCGTGTTCGCGGAGACATCGAACGCGAAGAGCCGCTCATCGTCCGCTGTGTAGGCGTAGATGATTCGCGGTGAAAGATTCGTTCCGACGCGAATCTGATTGACCATGCCCACCGCGTCGTACTCGTAGTGCAACGTCCCGGCGGTGATGACGTTGCCTGCCCCATCGTACCCGAGCGACTGCAGGCGATTCGTATTGGCCGGGTCCGGGGCCAAGGGCACGGTCTGCCCCAGCTTCGTCGTGCTCGTCAGGTTCCCGTAGGGGTCGTACGTAAAGGATTGCGTCTGAAAGGACGACATGTCGGGACCGCGCACCGTGGCGCTTTGCAGCCGACCGACCTTGTCGTACACAAACGCCTCGGACCCCACTCCCGCGATGTTCCCGGCGCCGTCGTACACGTAGGGTCCGTTCGTCCACGAGACCGGCCCGCTGTTCGGCTGCGCTTGCAGGTACTCCAGCGCCTTCACCGCCATCGGCATAGCGGGCGCTTTCGGCTTCTCCGGCGCAGGCGGAGCATCCTGCCCCCACACCGAGCACGGCAGGATGAAAACAAGCGTAAGAAGCAGGCGACGCAGCACGGCAGCTCCGGAGACATCGCTTCCGCGAGAGCATCCCGCGAAACGGCTGGTATCGTTGAGTTTTGGACGGCACACAGACTGCCAGAGTTCCAGCAGTCGGTCAATCGCTGACGTTCTCTGATACGGATGTAGACGCGAAGCTGCCTTCCGGCCTACATCTTCAACGTTATCAACTGTCCCCGCACCGCCTCGGCCTGCAGCAGCCAAACGATCCACTCGGCCACCGTCGTGCGGCGCGCGTCCGTGTCGATCGTGTCCGGCAGCAGCGCGTTGGCGCCGAGGGTTTGCACGAAGGAGTTCAGCGCGGCCTTCGATGCGCTGTAGGCGCCCAGGCCCGCGGGGTGGGTGAGGGAGGCGGCGGAGCTGATGGCGATGATGCGCGCGGCGGGCTCCAGCCGCGGCAGGACGGCGTCGTAGGCGCGGACGAAGCTGGTCAGGTTCGCATCGATCATCTTCGCGAAATCGGCGGGTGAGTGGCCGGGGGCGAAGGCGCCGGCGAGGCTGACCAGGGCGAAGAGCGGCTCATCGGGGACGTTGTCCAAGGCGCGGCTCAAAGCGACGCACTTGTAGTCGCGCGACAGGCGCGGCACGACGACGCGCCCGAGGTCTCCCGTCGCGCCGGTGATGGCGATGGTCTTCACGGATTCACTTTGATTTTCGCACGCTCGCGCTCGGTGCGGTCGATCCGTTTCAGCTCCGCGTTCACCGCCCGGCGGGAGACCCAGGTGCGCGGCGTCTGCGCGATCTCGGTGCCGGTGAGGGCGAACGGATCGACGTCGTAGCCGGTGGTCGTCCGGACCGAGCCGGGGAGCGGCGCGGCGAAGGCGTTGAAACGCCAACGCATGCCGAGGGCGCGGAAGACGATCGCGCCGGGAAGGAACTCGATGCGGCCGGCCGGCTCGGGCGGCCCGCCATCGACGGTGAGGATCTCGCGCAGGCGGTCGCGCGAGAAGTCGGGAGGCGGCGCGTTCTGTTGCTCCTGGGCCGCTGCCGCGCCCGCGATTCCGAGTGCCAGGAGCATTGCCGCCGCGATCCGCATCCGCCGATCCTCCTTCGTCGGCCCCTCACCCGGCCTCCGGCCACCCTCTCCCCGCACGCGGGAGAGGGGCTGGGGTGAGGGGTCATCCCTTCGACGTCATCTATGCAAAACCGTTACACATGGCTCACAGTGCGTGGCAACTTTTTGAGTCAGCATGCGTTCCATCCGTCTTGAAAGGAGTCACCAGTTTTGAAAAGAGCACTGACGTTCACCGTCGCGCTCGCGCTCGCCTTGTCCGCGGCGGCGCAGGAGCGCGACCGCAGCAAGGTCGCCGACCAATACAAATGGGACCTCTCCCAGATCTACGCCACGGACGACGCCTGGCGCGCGGCGAAGGACGACTTCCTGAAGCAGTTGCCCACGATCGCCCGATACAAGGGCCACCTCGGCGACTCCGCGGCCTCGATGCTCGCCGCGGCGACGACGCTCACCGACCTCAACAAAACCCTCTCCCGCCTCTACGTCTACGCGGCGATGAAGTCCGACCAGGACACCCGCGTGGCCGGCTACCAGGCCATGAAGCAGGAGATGGATCAGATCGCCACCCGCTTCAGCGCCGAGGCGTCGTACATCGAGCCGGAGATCCTCAAGATCGACCGAGCGAAAGTGCAGAGCTTTCTCCAGCAGGAGCCGAAGCTGCGCGTTTACGAGCACTACCTCGATGACATCCTCCGCCGCCAGGCGCACACGCTGACTGAGGCGGAGGAGAAGCTGGTGGCCGATGCCGGCCTGATGGCGGGCAGCCCGGGCGACACCTTCGGCATCTTCGCCGACGCCGACTTTCCGTACCCCTCCGTGACGCTCAGCGACGGCAAGACGGTGAAGCTCGACAAGGCGGCGTTCAATCAGTACCGCGCAGTTGCCAACCGCGAGGACCGGCAGAAGGTGATGGACACCTTCTTCAACGCCCTCGGCCAGTACCGGAGCACCTTCGGCGCGACCCTGGGCGGCAAGATCCAGTCCGACATCTTCTACATGAAGGCGCGCAAGTACCCCTCCACGCTCGCCGCGACGCTCGACCAGTCGAACATCCCGACCTCCGTCTACACGAGCCTCATCGACGGGGTGAACGCGAACCTCGAGACGTTCCACCGCTACCTCCGCCTGCGCAAGCGGATCCTCGGCCTGCAGGAGCTGCACTACTACGACCTCTATGCGCCGCTCGTGGAGAACGTGAAGCTCGACTATCCGGTCGAAGAGGCCCAGAAGAACGTGCTGGCCTCGCTCGCGCCGCTCGGCCCCGACTACACGTCGGTCATCCGGAAAGCGATGAACGAGCGCTGGATCGACATGTACCCGAACGAAGGGAAGCGCTCCGGCGCCTACTCGCAGGGCGGCGCGTACGACGTCCACCCGTACATGCTGATCAACTACAACGGCAAGTACGACGACATGTCGACGCTGGCCCACGAGCTCGGGCATACGATGCAGAGCTACTTCTCGAACAAGACGCAGCCCTACCCGACGGCCGACTACCCGACGTTCGTGGCCGAGGTGGCGTCGACGTTCAACGAGGCGCTGCTCATCGATCACATGCTGAAGCAGATCAAGGACGACAAGGCCCGCCTCTCGCTCCTCGGCAACTACCTGGAAGGGATCAAGGGGACGGTCTTCCGCCAGACGCAGTTCGCGGAGTTCGAGTTGCGCGCGCACGAGCTGGCGGAGAAGGGGCAGCCGATCACCGGCGAGGCGCTGGACAAGCTCTACCTCGACATCACCCGCCGCTACTACGGCCACGACAAGGGCGTCTGCATCGTGGACGACCCGGTCGCGCACGAGTGGGCGAACGTGCCGCACTTCTACCGCAACTACTACGTCTTCCAGTACGCGACGTCCTTCACGGCCTCGGCCGCGCTGTCGGAGAACGTGCTGGCCGGCGACAAGGCTGCCACGCAGCGGTACCTGAAGTTCCTCTCCGCCGGCGGCTCGAAGTACCCCATCGAGCTGCTCAAGGAGGCGGGCGTGGACATGACCACGTCCCAGCCCCTCGACCTGACGATGAAGAAGATGAACCACGTCATGGACGAGATGGAAGCGATTCTGAACAAGAAGTGAAATGCAGGGCCGGCCGGAGAGCCGGCCCTACATTTTCATCAGATAGAGGTCGGACAGCAGCCGCGTGTAGGAGTAGACCGCGGTCGAGCCGTCCGGCGTGGTCAGGATCGGGCCGACGTTGATCAGGCCGGAGGGATCGGCGGGCATCGCTTCGCGCGCCACCTCGCGCGCGCCGGTGGCGAGATCGACCTTGGTGAGCACGGCCGGGACGCGGCCGAACGAGCCGACGTAGATCGAGCGGCCGTCCGACGTGAAGCGGATCGGTACGTCGTTCCGTTCCAGCGCCGGCACGTCCTCCACGCGGCCTCCATCGACCGGATAGAAGTGCCAGTGCCGCTCCGCGTCGCGGCCGAGGACGCGGCGGCCGTCGGCGGTCACGAGCTGGCCGCTGACGTTCTCCGGCGTGATGGCCAGCGGCGCGCCGCCGCCCACCGCCTGCACCCACAGCCGCGGCCCTTTGCCCGGCTCGTTGCCCTGGAAGAGGATGCGCCGCCCATCCGGGAACCATCGCGCGTTGCGGTGGTTGATTTTGTCGCGCGTGATGGCCCGCGGCTGGCCGGCGCCGATGGGGAGCATCACCACCTGCGGCGGCTGCTGGTTGCGGGGGATGGACAAGACCCACCGCCCATCCGGCGAGAGCCCCTCGGTCGTCCCTTCGCCGAGGCGGACGGCGGGCGTGTTGCCGTCGGTGGCGCGCGCGTAGATGCCGAAGATCGAGCCGCCCGCCTCGCCCGACTCGGAGAAGAGCATGGTCTTGCCGTCGGAGGAGAGGTCGCGCGCCACGGAGTAGTCGAGCCAGGAGAGGTCGCGCTCCTTCGTCTCGCCCGGCAGGATGGCCATGATGCCGGCCCGCACGGACTGATGCGACACCAGCGCGCGCCCCTCGCGGTCGACGTCGTGCAGCCAGAGCGAGTCGGTGCCGTTCGTCACGACGCGGCTCCGGCCGCGCAGGTCGACGGTGCTGATGGAGCGGCCGGTGTCGTTCCGGTCGGCGCCGAACCAGATGCGGCGGCCGTCCGCGCTCCAGGCGAGGCCCTCGATGGCCTGGTACTCCGGGGTGAGGGCCCGCTTCTCGCCGCCCTTCGCCGGCATGAGACCAACGCTTCCTCGGTCATCATTGAGAAACGGATGGTCGAGGAAGGCGATGCGGCTGCCGTCCGGACTGAAGCGCGGATGGGAGATCCAGCCGACGGTCGAGTACAGCACGTTGCCGATCGGGTACTCCAGCCGCGAGCGGCCGCCGATCATGCGCACGATGGCGAGCTGCTCGCCGGCCGGATGCCAGTCGGCGGTCTCGACGTCCTCGAGCACTTCGCGCGGCGCGCCGCCGGTGATCGGCACGCGCGCCAGCGTCCCGCTGTAGCGCAGGTAGCCGATCGGATGGCGGCGCAGCGAGATGGCGAGCTGGCCGGTCGACGACACGGCCAGCAGATCGGCGCCGCTGAACCCGAGGTCGCGCGACTCCGGCGAGTCCGGCCGCGCGGTGTAGACGGCGAACGGATTGGCGCCCCACCGCGCGCCGTAGAAGATGGTTTGTCCATCCGGCCCGAAGCGCGCGTTGAACAGCGTGCCGCCGCGGAACGTGAGGCGCTTGAACGTCGGCGGCGGCGCCTGCCCGCGGCGCGTGCCGATCATGTACGCGACGCCGAGGGCGAGTGCGGCGACGGCGGCGATGCCCAGCAGCCGCAGCGCGTAGCGGACGCGCTTCCGCATCAGGCGCGGATAGGAGATGACCTGGCTGGTCAGGCCGGACATCGCGCCGATGTCGAACGCCAGGTCGCGCGCCGACTGGAAGCGCTCGTCCGGGTTCTTCTCCAGGCAGTGCCGGATGACCCGCTCCAGCGCGGAGGGGATGCGCACCTCGAGCTCGTAGAACTCCGGCGGCTCGTCTTTGAGGATGGAGTTCAGCGTCTCGATGGGGGAGTCGCCGCGGAACGCCTGCCGCCCGCTGACCATCTCGAAGAGGATGGCCCCGAAGGCGAAGAGGTCGGAGCGGTGATCGCCGGACTGCCCGCGGATCTGCTCCGGCGCCATGTAGCCGACGGTGCCCAGCAGCCGCCCCGGCTCGGTCGGCGTGCCGGCCAGGGTGATGGCGTGCTCGTCGACGGCCGGCCCTTCATGATGGCCGCCGATCAGCTTGACCAGGCCGAAGTCGAGGATCTTGACCTGCCCGTCCTTCGTGATGAAGAGGTTCTCCGGCTTGAGGTCGCGGTGGATGATCCCCTTCTCATGCGCCGCCGCCAGCCCCCGCGCGACCTGCACGGCGTAGTCGACCGCCTTGCGCGCCGGGATCGGCCCCTGCCGGATGCGCTGCCGCATCGACTCCCCCTGCAGCAGCTCGGAGACGATGTAGCGGATGCTCCCCTCGCTCCCGATGTCGTACAGCGAGACGATGTTCGGATGGTTGAGCATCCCAGCCGCCCGCGCCTCCTGCTCGAACCGCCGCACCGCCTCGGCGTCGTTGGTGTAGGAGCGCGACAGCACCTTGACCGCCACCTGCCGCCCCAGCCGCGTGTCGAGCGCCCGGTAGACCTCCCCCATACCCCCCGCCCCGATCTGGGCGAGGATCTCGTATGGTCCGAGGGTTGTGCCGGGCGGGAGCATGGCGGGGGGAAGTATATGTAGTTGCTCGTGTTGGACGCAGTTGTTGGTTGTTAGTTGTTGGTTGTTAGTAGAACCGCGGCGGCGCGGTGGTTTCTCTACTAACAACTAATAACCAATAACTAACAACTACCGCCCCCGCACCACCCGCCGCAGCTCCGCCTGCAGCGCGCCGGCCGAGGCGCAGATGTCCTCGTCCGTCAGCTCGGGGATCAGCCGGTCGAGGATGGCCAGCGCGCCGTGCACGTCGTGGTCCTCGGCCAGATCGACGGCGTCGTTGAACAGCTCGACGTGGCGGTTGCGGGTGCGGTTCTGCTCCAACTCCTCGGCCATCGACGCGGCGCGGGTGCGCACCGCCTCCTCCGCTTGGGACACGGCCACGAAGCGGAGCGTGGCGATGGCGTCGTCGAGGTGGCCCAGGGCCAGGTCGAGGTTCGCGCGGTCGATGGCCTCGCTGCGGGCGGGCGTGGGGG
>DATEOX010000690.1:0-4338 GCA_035273585.1 Thermoanaerobaculia bacterium | reverse complement strand
GGGGCGGCCGAGGAGCTCGTCGAGGGCGACGCGCAGCTCGGCGTCGGGAATCGGGCGGGGGGCGGCGGCGGTGGCGGTGGCCAGCTCGGCCAGCGGGAAGCGGAACCAGCCGGAGCGCTCCGCGCGGCGCATGTAGTCGCGCATCAGGCGGGGGAAATCGACGATGCGCATCGAGAACGCGCGCTCGAACGCGGCCTCGACCGGCACTCCGTCGCGCGTCAGCCTCACATATTGCGCCAGCTCCTCCGAGCCGTTCGGATGCGTGCGCAGGACGTAGTGCACGATGGCCCACGACTGCGCGTAGAACTGCCGCTGCGTGATCGGGCTGGTATAGACGTCCGAGCGGATGGTGGCGGTCAGCAGGTCGGACATCCGCATCGGCTGTGTGCGGAGCATGCGCACCACGTGCGCCCGGGGCGGCTTGCCGACGAAGACGTCGTTGCCGATCGTGTTGAAGGTCGAGTAGAACTCCGCCAGTCCCTCGTCCAGCCAGAGCGGCGTCGGCCCCCAGGCGGAGTGGACGAGGGAGTGGGTGACCTCGTGATAGAGCACCTGCTCGGAGCGGATGCGCGCGCTGGCGTCGATGGCGATGTCGTGCCGGTCGCCGTGCGAGGTGAAGACGCCGGAGCGCTTCATGGTCGTGCCGAACATCTCCGTCATGAGCGGCTCGAGCTCGCCGCCGCTGCGGAAGAGGAAGACACGCGTGGGGGCTTGGTTGTCGACGCGGAAGCGGCTGACCTTCGCCATGGCGGCGCGCATCCGCTGCAGCTTCACGGCGAAGTCGAGCGTCGTCTCGGCGTCCGTGTCGCTCAGCACCTCCACGTCGCCGGCTCTGACCGAGATCCAGCTCGGGGCCGGCGCCGGCGCGGCGGCGAGGGCGCTAGCGAACGCCCAGCTCGCGAAGCAGGCCGTCGCCGTGCGCGACCTGATCGAGGATCCAGAGGAGATAGCGGATGTCCACATTGACGTTCCGGCCTACTGCCGGGTTGTAACCGAAGTCGTTGGCCACGTTTTCCCACACCCGGTCGAAGTTCACACCGACGAGCTCTCCCCGGCCATTGATGACGGGAGAGCCGGAGTTGCCGCCGGTCGTGTCGGCATCGGCTAAAAAGTCGACCGGCACGTCTCCCAGGCGTGGATCCTTCCATTGCCCGTAGCGTTGCGCCTTCGCCGCCTCGAGGATGGCCGGCGGCGCGTTGAACGGATCCGCGCCGGTGTCCTTCTCCACCACCCCCGCCAGCGTCGTCTGCGGCCGGTACCAGGCGCCGTCCCGCGGCGAGTAGCCCTTCACGTGTGCGAACGAGACGCGCAGCGTCGAGTTCGCGTCGGGAGCGATCGGCTGGCCGGCGTGTGCCTCGACAGCGCGGCGCCAGGCGGGGCGGAGGCGGGAGACGATGCCGTCCCACTGCTCCTTCCGCGCGCCGAGGTCGCGGATGTCGGCGTCCAAGGCGAAGCCGAGGTCGATGAGCGGATCGTGACGGGCGCGCAGTTGCTCCGGCGACTCGGCCAGCATCTTCATCCGCTCGCTCTCATCGAAGAGCTTCGTCTGCGCGTAGAGCTGATCGATGCGCGCTGCGAGGTCGGCATCGCCCCTCACCCGGCCTCCGGCCACCCTCTCCCCGGCGGACGGGGAGAGGGGCTCTTCGCCGCCCTCGGCGCCGGGGAAGAGGCGGTCGATGGCGGCGAAGTGCTGGCCGGCCGGCAGTGCCTGCGCGCGGCGGACCCAGCTCTCCAGCAGGCGCTTGTCCGCCGGGGCAAAGAAGTTCTTCTGCTCCCGGCGCATCTTCGCCTGGAGCGAGGCCTGGTTGCGCTGCATGTAGAGCGCGTCGCGCTCGGCGTCCGGCTTCTGCAGCTCGATCGCGTTGCGCACGACGGTCGTGGCCAGGTAGAGCGCCTTCGGTCCGATCGGCGTCGGCGAGGCCGACGAGCCGTACGTGTGCCCGAGGAGGAAGTCGCGCTCCCAGGTCCGCTTCTGGTCGTTGATCATCGCCGCGAGGCCTTCGTACGCGGCGACGGCGTCCGCGTGCTTCGGCTGCTTGCGCGCCCAGGCCAGCACCTTTTCGTCGCGCGCCTGCTGCTTCTCCAGGATGCTCCCCCGCTTGAACCCCGCCAGTTGTCCTTCCGCGTTCTTGAAGCGGTTGGCCAGCGTCTTGAGGTTGTCCGCGACGGCGATCTCTCCCGCGGAGTTGCCAGCCGTCGACTTCTCCAGCAGGTCGATCCACTCGCCGTAGACCTCTCTACGCCGGGTGAAGTAGAGATCGCGCCGCTCGGCCATCTCCGCGGCGGTCAGCGCTCGGTAGGTGATCCCCGGATAGCCGAGGACCATCACGAAGTCGTCCGGCTTGATGCCCTTCGGCTGGATGGGAAACCAGAACTCCGGCTTGTACGGCTTGCCGTCGACGTAAGCCCGGCCGATGGCGAAGTCGCCCGTATGCCGGGGCCACATCCAGTTGTCCGTCTCGCCGCCGTACTCGCCGATGGCCCGCGGCGGAGCGTAGACGAGGCGAACGTCGGTGATGTCGATCGACTCGAACAGCGTGTACCACGCGCCGCCGTCGAACGCCGCCACCTTGCAGCGCATGCGCGGCTGCTTCTCGCACTCGGCGACGAGCTCCGTCGAGCGGTGGTCGATGGCTTTGGCGCGGTCGGCGTCCGTGGCGCCGGCCGGCACGGCGGCAAGCACTTTCGCCGTGACGTCGGTGAAGCGATGTGGCACGGCCACGCGCTGGGTCGAGCCCTTCAGCTCCTTCTCCCGCGACGCGGCCAGGAAGCCGTTTGTGATGATGTCGTCCTGCGGCGTGGCATGCTCCTGCAGGATGGAGAAGAGGCAGTGATGATTCGTGATGAACAGCCCCTCGGCGGAGATGAAGCCGCCCGAGCAGCCGCTCGTGTCGATGGCCGCCGCGAGGAGCCCCGTCCCGCGCTTCGGGTCCCACAGCCGTGAGGGCGGCAGCTCCAGCCCCTGCTTGCGCAGCCACGCCGCATCGAGCTGCAGCACCTGCTGCGGCGTCCATTTCCCTTCCAGTGCGAAGGCGTTTGCGGCGAAGAGCAGGAGGAGAGCGAGGCGTTTCATGCGGTGGACATTCTAAAAGACCCTTCTCCCCGCGCGGCGGGGAGGAGGTGCCCGAAGGGCGGATGAGGGGCAGATTTCTGCGGCGGCCCCTCACCCGGCGCTTCGCGCCACTCTCTCCCCGCAAGCGGGGCGAGGGCTCTTGCGCAAGACCCTTCTCCCCGCGCGGCGGGGAGAAGGTGCCCGAAGGGCGGATGAGGGGTCTACGGCTCCGCCGACCCTCTCCCGCGCACGCGGGGCGAGGGTTCTTCATCTCTGGCATGCTTGTTCCAGCGACTATCAGTGATGCATGCCCTCATCCTGGCCGCCGCCCTCGCCCTCCCCGCGCGCGCCGTGGTGGTGACGGTGACGCACGGCTTCCGGCACGAGTCGATCGAGACGGCGGAGCGGACCATCGCCGGCCTGGCGGAGCGCACCGGCCTGTTCACCGTCACCTTCGCCCGCGACGACGCCGATCTTCAGCGCCTCTTCACGCCCGCGGCGCTGCAGGAGACGGACATCGTCTTCTTCATCAACACCACCGGCGAGCTGCCGCTCGTGGACCGCGATGCATTCCTCCAGTGGATCGAAGATGGCGGCGCGTTCATCGGCACGCACAGCGCGAGCGACACGTTCCACGACTTCCCGCCCTACCTGGAGATGCTCGGCGGCGAGTTCGACTTCCACGGCGACCACAGCGACGTGCAGGTCTTCGTCGAGGAGCGCGACCATCCGGCCACGCGCTTCCTGCCGTCGCCGTTCACCACCTTCGACGAGATCTACCGCTTCAAGCGCTACGACCCGGCGCGCGTGCAGCTCCTGCTCGCCCTGCACGCGGACCCCGACAGCGGCGAGCCGTCGATGCTGCCGCTGTCGTGGTCGCGCCTGCAAGGGCGGGGACGGGTCTTCTACACCGCCCTCGGGCATCGCGAGGAGGTGTGGGAGGCGGAGTGGTTCCGGCAGCACCTGATCGGCGCCGTGGCCTGGACGTTGGGCGTGGAGGAGAAGGCCCGCCGCCGCGCGGCGCGACGCTGATCAGCGGTTCTTCACGAACGTGTTGCCGCCGCCGAGGATGACCTCCGACCACTTGCCGTTGCGCTTGACCAGCAGCGTGCCGACGATCCGCCCCTGATACTCGCCTTCGACGCGCAGCGAGAGCGCTCCCTCGTCCGGGCCAAGGGTGAGGACCGCTGGCGGCGTCGGCGCGGGCGTGCCGCCTTTCTGAACGAGCTTGCCGTCCGGCGTCATGACGATATGGCCGGCGGGTTGGGCGAGGAGGTAGCCGGTGG
>DATEOX010000689.1:0-2006 GCA_035273585.1 Thermoanaerobaculia bacterium | reverse complement strand
GGGTGGCGCAGGAGGCCAACCGGGCCAAGGACGAGTTCCTGATGACCCTCTCCCACGAGCTGCGCACGCCCATGACGGCCATTCTCGGGTGGGCGCGACTGCTCCCCAGCATGTCCTTCGACGACCCGCTCTTCCGCGAGGCCATCGTGGCCATCGCCAATGGGGCGAAGCTCCAGGCCCGCCTCATCGACGACATCCTGGACGTCTCGCGCATCGTCTCCGGGAAGCTGCGCCTGGCGCCGGAGACGGTGGAAGTCTCGCGCCTGATCATGAGCGCGGTGGACGCGGTCAACCCCACCGCCGACGCGAAGAGCATCACCATCACCACCTCGCTCGCCCCCGGGCTGGGGACGATCGTCGTCGACACGACGCGCATCCAGCAGGTGATCTGGAATCTTCTGGCCAACGCGGTGAAGTTCACGCCGAAGGGCGGCTCGGTGCAGGTGTCGGCGCGGCGCACCGCCTCGCACGTGCAGATCGACGTGACCGACACCGGCGAGGGGATCGACTCGCAGTTCCTTCCCCACGTGTTCGAGCCCTTCCGCCAGGCCGAGACGCCGCAGACGCGCGTGCACGGCGGCCTCGGGCTCGGCCTGTCCATCGTTCGCTACATCATGGAGGCCCACGGCGGGTCGGTGTCGGCGGAGAGCAGCGGGCGGGGGCAGGGGTCGACGTTCAGCATCACTCTCCCGGTGCGGGCCGTGACCGACGGCGCCCAGCCGGTGAAGAGCTCCCTCGGCGATACGTTCCTCCATCGCAACCGCCTGACCGGCGTCAACGTGGTCCTCGTCGATGACGACCTCGAGGCGCGGCGGATGGTGGCCGCCGTCCTCCGCGCCGCGGGGGCGACAGTGGTGGCGGTCGACGCCGCCGGCGCGGCCATCGAGGCCATCGACCAGCACCGGCCGGACCTGGTCATCACCGACATCGCCATGCCCGAGGTGGACGGCTACGCGTTCACTCGCACGCTGCGGGAGCGCCCGTACGGCCGGGAGCTGAAGATCGTGGCCCTCACCGCGTTCACGGCCGGCGAGGGACGCGACAACTTCGACGCCTACCTGACCAAGCCCATCGATCCGTTCCAGCTGGTGGACGAGATTGCGAACGTGATCGCGCCGGCGAGCGCGTGAGCCCCGCTCGCCCCTTGCTTTTCCCGCTCTCCGAGCTCACATTTGAACATGATCAAAAATGACGAAGCCCCGGGCATCCATCGCGATCAGTGGGCGCTCGCGGCGCTGATCCTGGCCCTGGCGGCGGGGGGCGTCCTGTACCGGCTCCTGGTGATGAAGAAGCTGGAGTAGACCTCCGCCCTCTTCATCGGGCTGCCCGCCGTGCTGGCCATCATCCTGGCCCTCACGCCGCGGGCGACGAGCGCCACCGGGACGATCGTCAAGGGGCTGACGATCTGCCTCCTGATGTCCGGACCGATCCTCGGCGAGGGGTTCATCTGCATCCTGATGGCCGCGCCGCTCTTCTACCTGGTGGGCATCATCATCGGCCTGCTCACCGACCGCGCCCGGCGGCGTCAGGACTCCTCGGTCTTGCGCGTGGTCGCCCTGCTGCCGCTGCTGGCCGGCCTCGAAGGCGTGACGCCGGGGCTGACGTTTCCCACCCGCGAGGAGGTCGCAGCCACGCGCGTCGTCGCCGCCACGCCGGCCGAAGTGGAGCTCGCGCTGGCGCAGACGCCGAGCTTCCCGAGACCGTTGCCGCCGTTCCTCCGCCTGAAGTTCCCGCGCCCGGGGCGGGCGGCGGGGATGGGGCTCGAGCCCGGAGCGCTGCGCGTGGTGCGCTTCGCGGGCGGGGAGGGAAAGCCGGGCGATCTGACGCTGCGCGTCGCGGAGCGCGGCCCGGCCTCGGTGACGTTCGAGGCGGTCTCCGACACGAGCCACATCGCGCACTGGCTGACCTGGCGCTCCTCGCGCGTGACGTGGCGGCCGGTCGGCGCGCATCGCACCGAAGTGACGTGGAGCGTCGCGTATGACCGCGAGCTCGACCCGGCGTGGTAC
>DATEOX010000688.1:0-3624 GCA_035273585.1 Thermoanaerobaculia bacterium | reverse complement strand
CCCGCCGCCCAGGCCCGTCTCCCTGGACACAGGCGCGGTGCCGAAGCCGGCGGAAGGGGCGCAGGCGAAGGCGCCCGCCGCCCCGCCCATCGACCGCGACCTGCCGGCCATCCGGGAGGCAAAGACGCTGCAGGTCCTCTTCACCTTCAACTCCACCGGCTACTTCCTCTACCGCGGCGACACCCTCGGCTACGAGTACGAATTGCTGAGCATCTTCGCCCGCGAGTCGGGGCTGCGCCTCAAGCCGGTCGTGGTGCGGGACAGCCGCGAGCTCTTCGAGAAGCTGAACCGCGGCGAGGGAGACATCGTCGCGGCGCAGCTCGCTGCGACGACCGACCAGTCGGAGGTCGCCCTCACCTCCGGCCTGTACGAGACGACGCCGGTCGTCGTGCAGCGCGGCGCCGCGAATCCCGCCGCCGGGACGACGCCCACGGTGGCCAAGGCCATCGAGCGGGAGGACCGGGCGGGGGGGCCGGAGCCGATCACCATCAAGGCGCGGCTGGTGAGCACGCCGGCGGAGCTGGCCGGCTCGCGCGTGCACGTGCCGCGCACCTCACCCTACCTGCGCCGCCTGGTCGAGCTGCGGGAGGAGCTGTCGGATGACATCGAAGTGGTGGAGGTCGACGAGTCGAGCGACCGGCTGATCCAGCGCCTGGCCGAGGGGGAGATCGCGTACACCGTGGCGGCGGAGAACCTCGCCGCGCTGAAGGCGGGCGAATACACGAACCTCGTGGTGAAGCCGGCCATCGGACCGGCGCAGCCGGTGGTCTGGGCCGTGCGTCGCAACGCGCCGCAGCTCCTCGCCGCGTTGAACGGCTTCATCGCCGCGAAGCGCAAGTCGAGCCTCCTCGCCGTGCTTTACCGCAAGTACTTCCTCGATCGGCGCGGCTTCCAGCGGCGGGGCGGCAATCTCGCCGCCGACACGGGCGTTCTCTCCCCCTTCGACGAGTGGTTCCGCGAGTACGCCAAGATCCCGGGTTGGGACTGGCGCCTCCTCGCCGCGCAGGCCTACCAGGAGTCGCGCTTCGACGTCCGGGCCCGCTCCTGGGCGGGAGCCGTCGGCCTGATGCAGATCATGCCCCGCACCGCGCGGGAGATGCGCATCAATCCCGCCGACCCGCGGCAGAGCATCGAGGGAGCATCGCGCTACGTCTGGAAGCTGGACGACACCTGGAAGAAGTCGGTGTCGAGCGAGGAGGAGCGGATCAAGTTCATTCTCGCCTCCTACAACGTCGGCCTTGGGCACGTGCAGGACGCGGTGGCGCTGGCGCGCAAGCACGGCGACGATCCGGAGTCGTGGGACGACGTGGCGTACTGGCTGATCCGCAAGTCGAAGCGCGCCGTCTACAACGACCCGGTGGTGAGGCACGGCTACGCCCGAGGGACGGAGCCGGTGGCGTACGTCGACCAGATCATGAGCCGGTTCGAGAACTACCGGCAGTTCGTCGGCGATAATCCGCCCCATGCAGAACCGATGGGCGGAGACGCCCGCAACTGAGCTCGAGCAGCTCGTCCATCAATCGCGGCTCGTCGGAGCGGAGGAAGACCTCGTGCTCTGGGGCGGCGGCAACAACAGCCTCAAGTCGCGCGCGACCGACCTCCTCGGGCGCGAGATCGAGGTCATGTACATCAAGAGCAGCGGCAGCGACATGAAGTCGATCGTGCCGAAGCAGTTCCCCGCTGTCCGCCTCGACTGGATCGAACCGTTGCGCCGGCGGACGCAGGAGATGTCCGATCAGGAGATGGTCGACTACCTCGCCCGCTGCCTGACCGATCCGGCCGGCGCACGGCCGTCGATCGAGACCCTGCTGCACGCCTTCCTCCCCGCCCGCGCCGTGCTGCACACCCACGCCGACGCCATCCTGGCCATCACGAACACGCGCGGCCGGGAGGAGACGGTGCGCGCCTGCTTTGGCTCCACGGTGACGACCGTGCCCTACCGCCGCCCCGGCTTCCGCCTCAGCCAGGAGGTGGCCGAGGCGTTCGATGCGCAGCCGGACGCGGAAGGCATCGTGCTGATGAACCACGGCCTGATCACCTGGGGCGACACGGCCGAGGAGGCCTACGCGCGGCACATCGCGCTGGTGACGCGGTCGGAGGAGTTTCTGGCGCGCGGGCGTCCCGCCCGCAAGCCGCCGGACGTCTCGTCCGGCGACACGAGCCGTGTCGCCGCTGGCGGGCGGGACGCCCGCACGCCGTTCACCGCTCCCGAGCTCCGCGGCCTCCTCGGCGGACGCATCCTCGAGCTCGACGACTCGCCGGAGGTGCTCGCCTTTGCGAACCGTGCAGATGCCGGCACGTTCGGCGCCGCGACGCCGGATCACATCCTGCACATCAAGCGCTTCCCGCTCCTCGTCGGCGGCGACCTCCGCGCCGACCTGGCGGCGTACATCGAGAAATACGAGGCGTGGTACCGCGCACATCCGTCCGAGTTCCCGATGCTCGATCCGCTGCCGCGGGTGATCCTCGTGCCGGGCGTCGGCATGTTCACCGCCGGCAAGGACGCGCGGGCGGCGCGCATCATGCGCGACATCTACCGTCACACGATCCGCATCGTCACCGGCGCGGAGCGGGCGGACGGATACGCGACGCTCGACGACCACGATGCCTTCCACGCCGAGTACTGGCCGCTGGAGCTGTACAAGCTCACTCTGCTGCCGAAGGAGAAGGAGCTGGCGGGCAAGGTCGCGCTGGTGACCGGCGCCGCGAGCGGCATCGGGCGGGCGGTGGCGGAGCGGTTCGCGGACGAGGGAGCGCACGTCGTCGTCACCGACCTCGACGTCGTGACGGCGCGGGAAGTGGCCAAGGCGATCGTCGAGCGCAACGGGCTGCGGCGGGCGGTCGCGCTGCGGATGGACGTCGCGGACGAGGCGAGCGTGGAGCATGCGTTCGACGAGGCGGTGCGCGCGTACGGCGGCATCGACGTCCTGGTCAGCAACGCCGGCATCTCATCATTCGGCGCGCTCGACCATCTGCCGGTGGCGGAGTGGGACCGCGCCTTCGCCGTGAACGCGCGCGGCCACTTCCTCGCCACGCGCGCGGCGATGCGCATCATGAAGGAGCAGGGGAGCGGCGGCTCGGTCGTCTTCAACGCCTCGAAGAACGTCACCGCTCCGGGGAAGGAGTTCGGCGCGTATTCGGTGAGCAAGGCCGCCGAGGCGCAGCTCTGCCGGATCGTGGCGCTGGAGGGGGGCGAGCACGGCATCCGGGCCAACATGCTCAACCCCGACGCCATCTTCGACTCCCGCTTCTGGACGCCGGAGATGCGGGCCATGCGTGCCGCCGCGTACGGACTGGAGGCCGCCGACCTGCCGTCGTACTACCGCAACCGGACGCTGCTCAAGGTGGAGGTCACGGCCGCCGACGTCGCCGAGGCCGCGCTGTTCCTGGCTGGGCCGCGGGCGGGGAAGACGACGGGGGCCATGCTGCCGGTGGATGGCGGAGTGAAGGAGGCGTTTCCGAGCATCGACGCGAGCCCGCGCGCGCCGAGCCACGCGTCGGCGGCGTCGAAGAGCGCCCCCGCCGCCTCCGGGTCCTCGCGGCACTCGAAGAAGCCGAAGAAGCCGACGCGGTCGTCGTGGAACTCGTTGTGCGCCCGGTTCTCGATCGCCGCGACGCGCCCGA
>DATEOX010000687.1:0-5445 GCA_035273585.1 Thermoanaerobaculia bacterium | reverse complement strand
TGGCCGGCCAGCTCGTAGCGCGTGGAGGTCGGGATCAGCGGCGCGCGCCGCAGCGTCTCGTCGTCCAGCGCGTCGGAAACGCGCAGCAGCAGCTCGATGCCGAGGTCGGTGCGCCGCGCGTACGCCTCCAGCGGCGGCAGGCGGAGGCTCGTCGTCTCTCCCATCACGCCGACGCTGCAGCCGGCCAGCAGGCCGAACGGCGTCGGCCGGGATGACATCCGCGTGACGTAGCGCGCAAGCGCGAGCAGCACCTTCCTGCCCGGCTTCTCTTCCAGGGCGAGGCTCAGGTCGGCCGAGGCGAGCGCCAGCGCCTCGGCGATCTCCGGACGTTCGGTCAGCGTGCGCAGATGCGCCAGCAGCTCGTCCTCGCCGGGACCGGCGTCCGCCCACTCGAGCAGCGTGTCGAACGGCAGCAGCGGCGTGCGCAGGACGAAGAACCCGGCGTCGCGATGCTCGCCGCTCACGCCATCCCCGCGTCGCTCAGGCCGAACATCGCATCCCAGGTCGGCTCGACATCCGTCGCCGCCGCGGCGAAGGCCATGGCGATTCCGGCCGCGCCGTACACGATTCCGGGCTCCGGATACTCCTGCTCGTCGGGCATCGATCGCGACGAGAATCCGGCCACCCCTTTTCCTTCCACGCGGTAGGCGAGCGTTCGGTCGAACCAGCTCCGCGCCGCGTCGGCGAAATGGGGGATGCCGGTTTCCTGGTAGAGCCGGTTGAACTGATGCATCAGCCCCACCGCGCCGTGGCAGAACGGCGGATCGATGACGCCGGAGCGCTCGAACGGCACCTCGGACGCGACCGTGGCCAGGCGGACGGCCGCGGCGTGCCAGTCGTCGCGGTCCAGCGCGCGGGCGGCGCGGAGCAGCGCGATGGGGATTCCGGGCGAGCCGTAGCACCAGGAGACGCGCGCCGGCTTCGGATCGACACCCGGACCGATCAGGGAGGGGAACCAGCCGCCCGGAATCTCCTGGGCCAGCAGCCAGCGGACGCTTTCCTCCAGCAGCCGCCGCGAGCGCGGCGGATCGATACCGAGGCGGTGGAGCTCGGCGACGACGGAGATGACGCCGGGGTTGCCGTGGCTGAGGCCGAGGTTGTAGCAGCCCTGCGGCGCGCGCTTGAGCGTCCCGGAGCGGAGTTCGGAAGCGGGCACGAACCAGGTGAGCCCGTCGTCGGCCGCCTCCGCGCTCACCTCGAACGCGCGCAGCCCGCGCTCGAGGATACGCAGTGCGCCGGGATCGGGCAGGCGGGCCAGGGCATACACCAGACAGCCGGCCAGGCCATAGATCAGCTCGACGGAGTGCGGCCAGTCGTCGCCGTCGACATAGGTCGAGAGGGCGTTGTCGACCGGGACGAACAAGGAGTCGCCGACGTCGACGACGTTCCAGGCGCGCAGCTTCGCCAGGGCCCAGGCGATGCCGACGAAGCCGCCGTAAAGCGTCGGCCCGGTCACGCCTTTGGAGATGACCTGCGCCGCGTCGGCGATGAGACGGCGCGCGGCGACGGGATACGACGGGTCATCAGGAGCGGCGCGGGCGAGATAGCCGAAGCCGAGCGCGGTGCCGGCGTTTCCGACGCCGAGCGATGCGTTCGCGATGCGCGACGCGTTCTCCGACGCGGGCTCCAGGATGCTGCAGGGCGGAGGATCGGTCAGCGCGGCGCCGATCTCGCGCACCACGGCCAAGGCAGCATCTCGTTGCGCGCCTTCGAGCAGGGGATGCCAGGACATGCAAACTCAGCGATGCGAGACGCCGCCCGCGGTGCGGCGTCTCTCGATCGTTGCGGTTACGGACAACAGGTGGGCGGCGTGTTCTGCGAGCCGCCGCAACAGCGCGGGCGGTCCGAATCGGTCAGTCCGAGCGGGCCCTCCGGCTGCTCCCTCCCGAGAAGGGCGAGGGTCTCGACGTTCAGGTCGAGCTCGATTTTGGGTTCGTCGTAGTTAGGCATGGTGTTCTCCTTTTTTGGTCAGTGCACCAGTGCATTTACAACACGGAAGGACGCCCAAGCGTCCCGTCAATATCGACAGTCTTATTGATTTGCAACTTTCCTGCTCAAATCGGAGCGCCAGGCGAGCGCGACGTGCAAATGTTGCAGGCCGAGGGTAGTGCAGAGCTCGATGACGATCGGGGATGGGCTACGCCGGCGGCTGCGGGATCTCGAGGTGGAACGCCGGGTCGTTCTCCGCGGGGGTGAGCACCTTCGCCACCCGCCCGTCGTTGCGCGCGGCGTCGACGAACTCCGCCTGGTTGGCCACCGAGGCCGGCGAGATGTCGAAGACGTTCAGCACCTTCGGATCGGCGGCATGCCGTGAGACCTTCTCCGGCCCGATCTCCATGATGCGCGCGACCATCGCCGCCTTGATGTCGGCGGCGGACTTGCCGGCCGCTTTCGCCGCCGCGTACGCATCGATTACCGACTGCCCGGCCGGTTTGTAGAGCGCCTTCTGTCTGGCCACGCCGTCCCGCTCGATGTTGTCGAACATCACCCGCGCCTGGTCCTGCGGCGAGCGTTGCGTGCTGGTGATGGTCAGCCGCGCGACGTCCGCCGTGCGCATGAGGTCGCGCAAGACAGAGAGGCTCCACTCGGAGACGTCCGCGCTCTTCGCGTTCGGACCGAAGACGATGTTGCGCTCATTATCGGCAGGCATGAGCGGATTTTAGCAGCCACGAGGCCGTACCGCTCGACGGCGATCCGGGCGGATGGTTGCGCTTCGTCTATTTCGCCGGGTTCGCCGCGAACAGCCTGGCGAACGCGCCGGTCGCCTGGGACAGCACCGCGTGGGCGGCGGCGGAGTAGGCCTCGTTCGTCGTCTCGGCCACGTTGATCGAGTTGCGGCTCTTCGAGTCGGCGCCGGTGAGGCTGATGACCGTGCCGGTCTTCGTGTCGACGCGATACAGCTCCGCGAACTCGACGTCCGTGTCCAGCGGCCTGGTCAGCGCCAGCGCGCCGTCGTCGCCTTTGAAGACGAGGCCGCCGTAGCGGGTCTGCTCGGCGCGGACGACACGCGTGTAGAAAGTGGGGATGCTCATGGCCAGCGAGGCGCCGACTTCCGCCCGCCGGGCCACCAGGCCGCTGCGGTTGCCGCTCGACTGCATGTGGGCGAAGTCGACCACGATGAGCGGCGCGATGGTCACCGGCGCGCCGAGGGCTTTGGACTGCTCGTTGAAGGCGCGCATGTTCTTCTGGCCCAGCCCCGCATCGCCCCAGGCGTCGCCCACCTGCCACCAGAGCGGCAGCCCCGTCGGGGTGAAGGCCTTGCCGCGCAAGAGGCCGGTGCTGACCTCCTGCGGCACAGCGGGAATCGTCTTGAACGCGGAGTACTCCGTGGCCGGCACCACCTCCCGCCCGGCGGCCTTCAACTGCTCGAGAAAGAGCTGATAGGCGCGATCGGTGATGGCCTGCAGCGTGGCGTCGTCGACGCCCTTGAGATCGACCTCCATCTTCGCCTTCGCCGTGCCGGTGTCGCGGCCGGGGAGATAGCTGGCCCGGACCACGGCCCGCGCCTCGTTGTGGGTGACGAAGACGACCCGGAACCCGGTGACCGCCACCCGGTTGCTTTTGGCGAGCACGGTGACGGTCTTCGCCCCGAACGTGCCGCCCATCTTCCCGTCGAACCACTCCGACGGGTTGAGATCGGGGAGGGTGATGTCCTGGGCGAGGGCGGAGACGGCGAAGAGAAGGCAGAGGGCGGTGCGCAGGAAGCTCATACAGGAGATCGCGCAAACGGCGAGGAAACTCCCTCAAGGGGCTGCCGGAGAGCCGAAGAGTCTAGTCCTTCGTCGCCTCGCGTCAAGTGCGGGGCGCACAAGGAGCGGCTCGCCATCGGACCACAATCGTCCCGATGCTCCGCCGTCTCCTCGCTGCCCTCGCGCTCCTCGCCGCCGCACCCGCTTTTGCCGCCGCCGTGCAGGGAGGGAGCATCCCGCTGCCGCTGCCGCTCTTTCCGCCGAACAACTGGTGGAACATCGACGTGAGCAACGCGCCGCTCGACGGCAACTCGGCGAATTTCATCACCTTCATCGGGCCGACGAAGGGGCTGCATCCCGACTTCGGTGGCGACGCGGGCGGGGGAGACGTCTACGGCATGCCGTTCATCGTCGTCGACGGGGCGCAGCCGAAGAAGACCGTGACCTTCGTCGAGTTCGGCTCGCAGAGCGACGCGGTGGACTACCCGATCCCGGACGAGGCGAAGACGATGAACGGGTGGGTGGAGGGGGGGCAGCCGGGGAACGTCGATCAGCGGGACGATGCCGACCGGCACATGCTCATCGTCGACAAGACGAACAACACCCTGTACGAGCTCTATCACGTCTGGTGGAACGGGAGCGCGTGGGAGGCGGGCTCCGGCGCCTTCTTCGACATGAAGACGAACAACCGCCGCCCCGACACCTGGACCTCCGCCGACGCCGCGGGGCTGGCCATCCTGCCGGGCCTCATCCGCTGGGACGAGGTCTTCGGGCCGGATGAGATCCGCCACGCCATCCGCTTCACCGTCCGGGCCACCAATGGCTACGTCTATCCGGCCTCGCATGAGGCGGGGTCGACCTCCGGCGCGCTGCCGATGGGCGCCCGCCTCCGCCTCAAGAGCTCGAAGAACATCTCGACCTACGCGCCGGAGATCCAGAAGATCTTCCGAGCGTTCAAAAAATATGGCCTGATCGTGGCCGACAACGGCTCGGACATGTACATCGGCGGCACGTACGACACGCGCTGGAACAACGACGTTCTCAATCCCGCCTTCTCATCCCTGAAGGCCAGCGACTTCGAGGTCGTGCAGCGGGGATGGCAGCCGCCGTTCACCCTCGTCGTGAGCCTGCCGCAGGCGGCTGGCGCCGGCGACGCGGCGGACGTCGCGGTCTCGGTCTACGACCAGAACTACAACCTGGCCACCGGCTACACCGGCACGATCCACTTCACGTCCACCGACGGCGCGGCGACGCTGCCGGTCGACTACACCTTCACCGGCGCCGACGCCGGCTCGCACACGTTCGCCTCCGGCCTGATCCTGCGCACCGCCGGCCTGCAGCTCGTCACCGCCACCGACACCGTGACGGCGACCGTCACCGGCACGCAGAGCGTCACGGTCGGACCGCCCGCGCCGACGGGCGTGACGGCGGCCGCCACCTCGCCGGCCCAGGTGCAGATCGTCTGGAACGCCTCGGCCGGCGCGACGCAGTACGAGGTGTTGCGCGCCTCGTCGGTCTCCGGCCCCTGGACGTCGCTGATCACCACCGCCGGCCTGGCCTGGAACGACAACACCGTGAGCGGCAGCACGACGTACATCTACCGCATCCGGGCCCTCGACGCCTCCGCCCGCCCCTCGCCGCTCAGCGCTCCCGACACGGCCACGACGCTCGTCTTCACCGACGACCCGGTCCTGGCCGGCGGGACGATCGTGAAGGCGGTGCACCTGCTCGAGCTGCGCCAGGCCGTCAACTCCAT
>DATEOX010000686.1:0-2499 GCA_035273585.1 Thermoanaerobaculia bacterium | reverse complement strand
CTGGGGCTCGGGCGAGGTGCTGCTCCGGCGCGTGGCGCTCGTCGATGACCACGGCCGCGACCTCGTGGCCCTCGGCGCGGGGACGCCGGTCACGATCGAGATGGAGGTCGACGTGCGCGTGGCGCAGGACGACTTCGTGTTCGGCGTCGGCATCTACCACGCGGACGGCACCTGCGTGTACGGCACGAACACCGACCTGGAGGGGCTGATGCCGAAGCGCCTCGAGGCCGCGGGCCGGGTGCGCTTCGTCATGCCCTCGCTCGACCTCGTGGCCGGCTCGTACCGGGTCGACGCCGCGGTGCACACGCGCAACGGCCGCGCCTTCGACTACCGCCGGGGCGCCATCCGTTTCATCGTCGGCTCCCGCGTGCACGACATCGGCGTCTACCGCCCGAAGCACGACTGGGCGTTCGAGGGCGGCATCGCCTTCCGCGCCGTCAGTGTGCTCGAGCGCAACGTGCCGGCGCCCATCGCGGAGTACATCCGGGAGAGCGAGGGGGAGGAGACGCCGGCCGCGCCGCTGCCGAAATACCGCAGACGAAAAGGGCCCCCGCCGCGCGGCGGAGGCCCCGAGGAAACGTGATGCCGACTACAACTCGCCGAAGAAGGCGATGTTGTCCACGTACCAGTCGAGCGACGTGAACGCCTGGGAGTTCAGCGTGATCGTCACCGAGTGGCCGTTGTAGTTCTTGGTCAGCGGGATGTCGACGCGTTGGCAGGTGCTGGTCAGTTGCGAGCCCTTGATGAACCCGACTTCCGACTGGCCGTTCGTGTTGTCCTGGACGTGGAAGCGGATCTCGTCCCAGGCCGAGGCGCCGGCGATGCTCTGCGCCTGGACCTCGAAGCTGGCCGAGAACGTGTTCCAGCCGGTGCCGACGGTGAACGTCTGCGACACCGAGTCGTTGGCCGTGAAGAGGGCCACCGCGTTGATGTGATAGCCGAAGTAGATGTCGCAGGGATCGTCGGACGTCGTGTCGAGGTACGCGTTGTTGCCGAGCGTCCAGCCCGTGGTGCCGCTGCCGAAGCCGCCGTTGGAGACGTAGTTGTGGTACGTCTGGCCGAAGGCCGGGAGGGACAGCGCCGCTGCGATGACTGCCATGATCGTGAGCTTCTTGAACATTGGGTTTCTCCTTTAGTAGCTGCGGCCGAAGAACGAGATGTTGTCCACGTAGAGGTGGAGCAGGGTGAACGGCTGCGAGTTGAGCGTCACCGTCACCGAGTGGCCGTTGTAGTTGTTGGACAGCGGGACGTCGACGCGCTGGCAGGTGCTGGTCAGGTGCGCGCCGTTGATGAAGCCGACTTCCGTCTGGTTCGTGGTGTTGTCGTGAATGACCATCCGGATCTCGTCGTACACCGTTCCGCCGGAGATGCTCTGCGCCTGCACCTCGAAGCTGGCCGCGAACGACGTCCAGCCGGTGCCGACCGTGAACGTCTGCGACACCGTGTCGCCGGGCGTGAAGAGCGCGACCGCCTTGATCGAGTAGCCGAAGTAGTAGTCGCACGGGTCGTCCGACGTCGTGTCGAGGTAGGCGTTGTTGCCGAGCGTCCAGCCGGTCGTGCCGCTGCCGAAGCCGCCGTTCGAGATGTAGTTCTGGAACGTCTGGCCGAAGGCCGGAAGCGACAGCGCGGCCGCGACGACGGCCATCAAAGTGAACTTCTTGAACATCAGGTTTTCTCCTTTTGTCTGAGAGAGATATGGATTTGGCGGCGCCCTGCCTTGCCGGGCCCTGCTCAGCGTTGCGCCGTCATCACGCGGTCCGACTGTGCACAGCCCGACCGCGCGGGAATGGAAAGAAAAGCAAGGGCGGATAAAAATCCAGACGGCAAGAAATGCTACTCAAGAACTGAGACTCAGCCGTAGCGCTGCCATACAATCAGCGGCATTCGTCCTTCGGAGGGACCACCATGCCGGTCGCCATCATTGCCGTCGTCATCTTCGGCATCTATCTGTTGAGCTCGATCAAGATCCTGCCCGAGTACGAGCGTGGCGTCATCTTCCGCCTCGGCAGGTTGCTCCCGGAGGCCAAAGGCCCGGGCATCTTCCTCGTCTTCGCCCCCATCGACCGCATCGTGCGCATCTCCCTGCGCCAGGAAGCGTTCGAGGTCCCGCCGCAGGACATCATCACGCGCGACAACGTCACGCTGAAGGTGAACGCGGTGATCTTCCTCAAAGTCATCGAGCCGCGCCGGGCGGTGGTGGAGGTCTTCGACTACCGCTACCAGACCTCGCAGTTCGCGCAGACGACGCTCCGCTCGGTGCTTGGTGAGGTCGAGCTCGACGAGCTGCTCTCCCATCGCGACGTCCTCAACGCGAAGGTGCAGGCCATCCTCGACCAGCACACCGAGCCGTGGGGGGTGAAGGTGGTGAACGTGGAGGTCAAGCAGGTCGACCTGCCCGAGTCGATGCTGCGCGCGATGGCCAAACAGGCGGAGGCGGAGCGCGAGAAGCGGGCGAAGCTGATCCACGCCGAGGGCGAGTTCGCGGCGTCGCAGCGGCTG
>DATEOX010000685.1:0-10523 GCA_035273585.1 Thermoanaerobaculia bacterium | reverse complement strand
GATGCCGAGGTAGAGCAGCGGCGTGATGAAGAAGCCGACGATGATCAGCAGGATGCCGAAGCCGAGGAACGCCCCGCCCGTCTTCGAGCGGAGGCGCCCGTCGAGCATGTTGAAGAAGACGATGAAGGCGAAGGCGAAGGTGAGGAGAAGAAACGAGACCGACGACCCGGAGAGTACGTTGACGAAGTCCTTGATGAACGTCATGGCGCCGTCTCTCTCCCTCGCCTACAGCGGACCCGAGATTCCCCCGTCTTTGCGCACGCGCCAGAAGTGAATGGCCATCAGGAAGCCCGCGACGAGCGGGATGACCATGCAGTGCAGCACGTAGAAGCGCAGCAGGGTCGAGGGCCCGATGCTTCTTCCTCCGATCAGTGCGAAGCGGGCGTCGTCTCCTGCGTGAATCAGGCGGACGTCGCCCAATCGTATGAGCCCGGATGCGGGCCCCTCGTTCCCGGCGCCTGGTGTGGCGCGCGCCATGTTCGACCCGACCGTGATGGCCCAGATGGCGAGCTGGTCCCACGGGAGGAGGTAGCCGGTAAAGGACAGGAGGAGCGTCAGGACGAGGAGGATCACGCCGACGTTCCAGTTGAACTCGCGGGGCGGCTTGTACGAGCCGGTCATGAAGACCCGGAACATGTGCAGCCAGACGGCGATGACCATGGCGTGCGCGCCCCAGCGGTGCATCTCGCGCATGATCCCGAACGGGGCCTGCTCGCGCAGGTCCATGATGTCGGTGAAGGCGTACTCGATGGTCGGCCGGTAGTAGAACATCAGCAGCAGGCCGGTCACGGTCTCGACCAGGAAGAGGAAGAAGCTCGTGCCGCCCATGCACCAGGTGTAGCTCATCCGGACGCCGGAGCGGCGGACCTTCACCGGATGGAGGTGCAGGATGAGCGAGCCGAGAACGGCCAGCACCCGCTTGCGGTTGGTGTTCGGGACGCCCACCCGGAAGATGGACTTCCAGACCTGGGAGTTGACGATGCCCTGCTGGACCGCTTTGAGGTTGGCCATTTCTCCTCGTTATGCCTTCAGGAACGACTCCGGATTCGTCCACTCCCCCCGTTCCTGATGGAACTGGACGGACTTGTCGACCACGATCTGCCCGTCCGAGGGGTCGAGGAAGATCTTGGCCCGTTCCAGCGGACGCGGGGCCGGACCCTCGAAGTTGACGCCGGTCTTGTAGTAGCCGCTGCCGTGGCAGGGGCACTTGAACTTGTTCTGTGACGGGAGCCAGTTCGGCGTGCACCCCAGGTGCGTGCAGACGGTGATCAGGGCATAGACCATCTCTTCGGTGCGCACGATCCAGATGCCGTACTTGTCCTTCCAGCGCTCGTCGACCTCGCCAATGGAGTAGTCGGCCGGGAGGCCGGCCTTGAACTTCTGGACCGGCTCGAAGAGGACGTTGGGGAACAGGAAGCGGCCGAAGATCGAGGCCAGCCCGCCGAGGGCGGCGGAGAGGGCGAGCCAGGCGGCGGTGAGGACGAAGGGAAACTTGCGCCGGGAAATCTCCCCCTGTTCGCGGATGTCCGCCGCGGCGCTCCCTGCCAGGGGCGTCCTGGGGTTCACCTGATATGGCGTGATTTCTTCCGACATCGAGAGTGGGTGCCCTGGTGCTCGGTGGCGCCTAATATCGGCGATTTGAAAATAGGTGTCAACGAAAAAGGAAGCGCACGGCAAAGGACTCAAAAATCGGCGCTTGCGGCGCGCCGGCCAGCTCTACCGCAGCTTCGCCAGCGCTTCCTTCGCCGCCGCCTGCACGCGCAGGCTCGGGTCGCTCTTGGCCAGCCTGGCCAGCTCCGGCCGCGCCTCGGGGCCGGCGAGCTTCGAGTAAGACGTGGCGGCGACGATGATGGCGTCTTCCTTCTGGTCCTCGCGCATGCCGGGGACGCGGGCCAGGCGCTCGCGGTCGAGCATCTCGCGCAGGACGCCGAGCGCGCGCTTGTCGCCCAGTTGCGCGAGCGCGATGGCGGCGTTGTAGCGGACGTCCGGCGTCTCGTCGCCGAGGGCCGAGGCGAGTGTGTCGACGCCGCGCGGGTCGCCGAGCTCGCCGAGGACGTAGAGCGCGGTCTTGCGCACGTCCTTCTCCTCGTCCCCCGCGGCGCGCAGGACGTGCGGCACGGAGGCAGGATCGCGCAGCTCGCCCAGGGCGAGGAGAGCGTAGATGCGCGTCTCGACGTCCTTCTCGTTCAAAGCCTCGATCAGCAGCGGCGTCGCGCGCCGGTCGCCGAGGTTGCCCAGGACCATGGAGAGGTAGCGCCGGATGCGCGGATCGTCGTTCTTCGCCCCGACGTAGACCGCCGCGACTTTCTCCTCCAGGTTCGGGTACCGCTTCGCCTCGCCGCGCTTGAGCGACTTGGAGAGCTGATACGCCGCCAGCCACCGCTCATGCCGGCTCCCGGACTGGATCTCGTTCAGGTAGTCGGGGATGGAGTGCTCGTCGGAGGCCAGCCGCCCGAAGAGGAGGAAGACGGCGACGCCGATGAGCACGATGCCAAGGGGGAAGATGACGAACTGAAAGAGGATGGTGCGGGGGGAGTCCTTCGGGACGTCATCGAACTCGCGATCGGGGCCGGGGTCGAAAGGGGGCATGGTTTAGTGAATTGAGAATTGAGAATTGAGAATTGAGAATGACGGGGGAGAGAACCGGCCAGGCTTCATCGTTTTCTCAATTCTCAATTCTCAATTCTCAATTCGGGCGCGTCAGCGGCCGGTGCCGAGGACGACAAAGTCCGGCAGATACGTCTTGAGCTGCGTCGGCGCCGCGGGGACGACGATCGCGTCCTTGTCGCACACCGACTCGCAGAGGCGGCAGGCGACGCATTTGTTCTTTTCCACGAAGGCGATCTTGTAGTGGTTGGCCAGCGTCTCGTCGTCCGCGTCGATCATCGAGATGCACTCGAAGGGGCAGATGTCGACGCAGAACTCGCATCCGGTGCAGAGCTCCTTGATGACCTCGGCTTTGGGGATTTCCTTCGGCTTGACCCGCGGGATGTAGTCGCCGTGCTGGTTCTGGATGGCGTCCACCGGGCAATAGATGCCGCAGACGGAGCAGTCGATGCAGCGCTCAGGGTGGATGTAGAACTGCCCCTTGGCCGCGCCCCAGATGGTGTTGGTGGGGCACTTGATCTCGCAAACGCCACAGCCGATGCACTTGTCGGTGATGAAATGGGGCATGTTTTCGCGCGCCAGTTTACATGAATGGTCAATCGACTCGTAGAACCGCGACGCCGCGGTCGACGAAGATGGGCCGGACCTTCCGGTGCCTCAACTCAGGCGCCCCCACCTCCCCCACCCAGATGAACGTCCCGGCCGGCAGCGTTCCTTCCTGCGCTCGCGCCCGCCAGCCGGGATGCTTCGCCTGCTCCGGCGGCCAGGCGATGACCTCCCGCCCGGTGCTGGCCACCTCCAGCCACGCGTAGCCGCTCGCCACGAGCGGACCCGGCTGTCTCGCCGCCACGAGGGCCGCGGCGCGGAAAGGATCGAGCGCCCGGCGGACATGGTCGATGATGCCCCGCCAGGTGACGACCAGGCCGATCAACATCAATGCCGCGAACAGGATGCGCCGCACCGCCGGCTGCCACCGCTCCAGCGAGAAGGCCGTCCAGAGGACGAGCGGCGCCGCGATCACCGACTCGAACCGCATCGGGAAGTAGATCGGCCTGCCGAAGAGGCCGAAGGCGATCGCGCCGGCGATGGGGATCAGCACCGCGGCGGCGAAGCCCCTCACGCGGGGCGAGGGTTCTTCCAGAGCCTTCTCCCCGCCGATGCGGGGAGAAGGTGCCCGAAGGGCGGATGAGGGGCTGCACGCAACGACGAGCACCAGCAGCGCTACGACTACCAGCCACGGCGGCGCCGGCGCGAAGAGCGCCTCGGCGTAGTTGCCGGCGAACGAGACGTTGATCAGCGAGTCGAAATGCGACTCCGCCAGCCAGGCGGTTGCCTCCCGCGGCTGCCTCAGCGCCAGCAGCAGGCCGGGCACGAACAGCGCGCAGGCCAGCGCGAAGGAGAGGAACCACCGCCGCACGAGGAGCAGCGGCAGGAAGAGCACCGCGTAGTAGTGCGTGTAGCAGGCGAGCACCAGGGCGACCGTGGCCAGCAGCGGGCGGTCTGCATCGATGGCCAGAACGGCGATCGTCAACAGCAGCGCGGCCATGGCGTAGGAGCGCGCATCCACGGCGAGCAGCACGGCCGGCGGATAAACCGCCAGCAGCGCGGCGGCGGCCAGGTTCCGGCGGAGGACCAGCAGGAACGCGGCGGTCGCACAGAGCAGCGAGAAAAACCGCAGCAGCGTGATCGAGCGGATGAGATGCGCGACGAAGTAGTAGAGCGGCGGTCCGGAGTCGTGGCGCAGCGCCTCGAGGATTCCGGCGAACGATTTCGCGGCGATCCACCGCGTGAACAGCTCGTCGAAGAACGGCTCGCGGGCGAAGAGGAGCGCCAGGCGAAGAGCGAGAAAGAGAAGGGCGATGCCGGCGGCGACGAGCGTGCGGCCCCGGCGGCTGGCCAGGAGGTCGTGAGGGATCACACCGCCAGCAGTTCGGAGATGGTCTTGATCAGGTGCGAAGACTGGATGGGCTTGGAGATGTACGCGTTCGCGCCGAGGGCCAGGCCCCGCTCGCGGTCCTCCTCCGCCCCCTCGGTGGTGATGATGATGATCGGGATGCTCTTGAGCTGCGCGTTCTGGCGGACGAGGGAGACGAGCTTGAGGCCGTCCATCACCGGCATGTTGATGTCCGTCAGGATCAGGTCGATCTTGTCCGGGCCGGAGAGCTTCTTCAGCGCGTCCACGCCGTCCACCGCCTCGATGATCCTCGCGTTCTTGAAGCGTTTGAGCGAAAACGAGATCAACTGCCGCATGGTCGGCGAGTCCTCGACGACCAGAAAGTTCGCGTTCTCCAGCCCCAAGCGTTTGCCCTCTGTCTCTCTCTCAGGTGGTGAGCAGGTCGAGGAAGCTCTGGATCGTGTTGAGCTTCCGCTCCGACTGCGAATAGAGCTTCGACGAGAAAATGGCCGTCGCGGCATGCGCGGCGAGCAGCGAGAAGAGCTCGTAGTCGACGGCCGAGAACGAGTCCTTCTGCTGCAGGAGCCGGTAGATCACGATCAGGCCGATCACGTGCTCCTTGATCTTCAGCGGAACGGCGGCCAGCGGCTTGTCCAGCGTGACCGCGCCCCCCTCGACGTCCTGGTTGATGTAGTAGCTCTCGCCGGTCTTGGCCACCATCCCCAGCACGCCGTCGCCCAGGCGGGCGGAGATCGACTCGATCCCCGGCATCACATCCTCGCCTTCCGAGGCGATCGTCTTCAGCTCGTTGGTCTTCTCGTCCAGGAGGAGGATGCCGAACGACTCGGCGCCGATCAGATTGATGACGATCTCCTGGACGATCTGAATCACTTCCCGGAAATCGAGCGTGGAGTGGAGCTGATAGCTGGCCACGTAGAGATTGGCCAGGTTGTTGTTCTGCTCCTCGATCTCGATGTAGCGGTTGGCGAAGTCCTTGTTCTCTTCCTCGACTTCGCGGAAGCGCTGCTGGATGCGGCGGTTCTCGTCGGTGAGCTGCTGGATCTCGGCGCGCAGGCGCTGGATCTCCTCGTTCGAGACCGGAGACGACTCGGTCTCCAACGTGGCGATGCGGAAGCGCAGGCGCTGGTTCTCCCGAAGCAGCTCTTCGGTGAACTCCTTGCCCTTGTTGAACAGTTCGAGGAACTTCTCGGCTCGGGATTCTTCTGACATTGGCGGACCCGTGGGGAATCTAGCACATTCGCGGCGTCAGTCGCCCATGCAAAGACGGCGGATGGCGGCCGGGATGTCCTGGAGCGGGAGGACCTGCTCCACGGCCCCGGTCTTGATGGCCTCGCCGGGCATGCCGAAGATGATCGCGCTCTCCGCCGACTCGGCGATGGTCTTGCCGCCGCGCTCCCGGATGCGCCTCATCGCGTCCGCGCCGTCGTCCCCCATCCCGGTCATGATCACCCCCACCAGCCGCTCCCCGCAGGCCTCGCTGGCCGTCGACAGCAGCCGGTCGACGGACGGCGCGTAGATGTCGCCCGGCGCGGCCTCGAAGACCCGCGCCCGCAGGCCGTCCGCGGTGCGGCGGATCTCGGTCTGCATCCCGCCCGGCGCGACGTAGACGTTGCCGCTCCCCAGCAGCTCGCCATCTTCCGCCTCCTTGACGTTGAAGACGGAGAGCTTGTTCACCCGCTCGGCGAAGAGGCGGGTGAAGGTGGGCGGCATGTGCTGGGCCACCACGAACGGCACGGGCATCAGGGGCAACGCCTGGAAGAGATGCTGGAGCGCGGGAGGGCCGCCGGTCGAGCAGCCGATGGCGATCAGCTCGATGCCCATCGCGCAGGCCGCGCCCATCGGCTTCTCTTCCGGCTCCTGCGGCTCCTCTTCCTGCACCCGGCGACGGAGGTTCTCCATCCGGACCTCGGCCACCTGCAGAACTTTCGTGACGAGGTCTTTCTGGATCTCCTCCAGCCTCGGCGATACGCGGCCGCCCGGCTTGGCGATGAAGTCGACCGCCCCCAGCTCCAGCGCCTTGAAGACGCTCTTGTCGCTGGCGCGGGAGGAGACGGCGATGACCGCCGTTGGCAGGTTGGCCATCAGCCAGCGGAGGAAGGCGAAGCCGTCCATGATGGGCATCTCGAGGTCGAGCGTGACGACGTCCGGCCGATGCTTCATGGCCTGCTTGATCCCGTCCTCGCCGTTGACCGCCGTGGCCACGACTTTGATCTTCGGATGCGACTCCAGCATCCGGGTGATGGTCACCCGGTTGTAGGCGGAGTCGTCGATGACCAGGGCGCGCACCATGCGGGCGGCATTCTAGCCGCCACGGGCGGCTCCGTTGGTTGGCCAAGCCTCGGCAGCCCTTCGCGCCCGAGCTCCCTTTGTTGCGGCATTGACGGCATTCAATCGCAGACGACGACCTCCTGCCCGGCCGCGCTCAGTTGCGCGAGCACCGGCGTGACGGGCGACTCTTGCGCCGCGGGAGCGGCGCTCGCGTCAACTGCAGCGAGGCACCCCCCTTATTTCTGGTACACCATGTCGTTCTTCAGGTGGCGCAGCTTGAATTGCGTGGAGAGCGAGATGAGCGACTCGGAGTGGCCGAGGAGGAGGTAGCCGCCGTCGATGAGGCGGTTGTAGAAGTTCGAGACCACGACGCGCTTCGAGGCGTCGTCGAAGTAGATGATGACGTTGCGGCAGAAGACTACGTCGAGGTGGCCGAGGAGCGAGACGCGGGCCTCGTCGTAGAGGTTGAGGCGGCCGAAGGAGACGCGGTTGCGGATCTCGTCGCTGATGCGCCAGGCGCCGTCGTCCTGGCGGGCGAAGTAGCGCTCCCGCAGCTCGGGCGTCGTGGCCCGGAAGGCGTTCTCGCGGTAGAGGCCCTTGCGAGCCTTGGACAGCACCTGCTGGTTGATGTCGCTGGCGAAGATCTCGAACGTGGCCTGGTCGTACCAGCCGGCCTCCTGCAGCAGCATGGCCAGCGAGTACGGCTCCTCCCCCGATGAGCAGCCGGCGGACCAGATCCGGATCTTCTTCACCGCCTTCTTCGACAGCAGGTCGGGCACGATCTCCTCGATGAATGCCGTCAATTGCGCCGGCTCGCGGAAGAAATACGTCTCGTTCGTGGTGACGAGGTCGTAGATGTGATCGAACTCGCTCTCGGCGCGCGGGTCGTACTGCAGAAAGTAGAAGTATTTCTGGAACGAGTCGAAGTTGAGCTCCCGGGCGCGGGGCGAGAGGCGCTTCTGCAGGAGGTACTTCGAAGAGTCGGTGAACCACATCCCGGTGCGCTTGTAGATCTGCTCCCGCAGCAGCCGGAAGACATCGTCCGGCAGCTCCAGATGATGGTTCAGCGACAGATTGAACGTCGACATGTTCTAGAACGCGGAACGATGAGCGATGAACGATGAACGTCGTATGCCGCGTTCATCGTTCATCGCTCACCGTTCATCGTTCACCTCTCATTGCCTGCAAAATCGCAGCGATGACTACCTCTCTCCTGCTGTCCGCCGTCCGCCACGCCTCTTCCAGAAGATCGCGATAGAGATGCTTGTGCCGGACGAACACCTCCGACACTTCGTCGAGGATGGCCGCGTTCTCCAGCGCCCGGAAGAGGTGGGGGAACGACGAGCGGTCCGGAATCTTGTCCAAAGCGAGCACCGCCGACTGCTGCACGTACGTGTCGGGGTCCTCCAGCGCGTGATGCAGCGCGGCCAGCGCGTTGCGGTCGCCGCGATTGCCGAGCGCCGTCGCCGCCGCCGCGCGGATGCGCCAGTCCACATTGGCCAGCTCCGCCGCCAGGCGGTCGAACACCTCCGCGCCGGGCACGCGGGCCAGGGCCAGGATCGCCGCGCGGCGGATCTCCAGGTCGGACTCGCCCAGACAGGCAAAGAGGACGTCGCGCACGCCGGCGTCCTCCGACTTGCCGAGGGCCTCGATCACCGCGATGCGCACCGGCGGCAGGTCGTGCTGCAGGTGATGCATCAGCGGCTGGAGCGCATCCGGCTGGCGGTACTCGCCGAGGGCCTGCGCCGCGGCGGTGCGGATCCAGATGTCGGAGTCCTCGAGAGAACTGATGAGCGGCGCGAGCCCTTTCTCCGGCCGGAGCCGGACGATGGCATTGATGCCCGCCAGGCGGACGGCCGTCGACTCGTCGGCCAGGGAGAGCACGAGCTGATCGGCGAAGCGCTCCTCGCCGAATTTGCCCATCAGCGAGACGGCCTTCTGGCGGATGACCGGATCGCTGTCCTTCGAGGAGAGGAGCAGCCCGTCGTGGTAGCCCTCGCCCTGGATGTTGACGAACACCGAGAGCGAGTTGAGCTTCGCCGGCACCGACTTCGAGTGCAGCAGGCGCTTGATCTTCCCCAGCACGACGGCCTTGCTCTGCGCAAACGCGCTGACCAGCGCGGAGATGGAGTTGACGGCGGCCTGCTGCGAGGCGACGTCCGCATCGTCGAGCTTGGCCAGGAGGTAGTCGATCGACGCCGGGTCGACGATCTCGCCGAGGGTCTCGATGGAGAGGCGGCGGATCATCGGGTTCTCATGGTCGAGGAACGGGAGAATGCTCGGCACCGTCTCGCGGCCGCCGATCACGTTGATGATGCGCAGCAGGAGGGCGACGATCTCGTCCTCGTCCGCATTGCGCAGCGCGGTGAGGATGGCCGGCATGGCCGCCGCGCCGAAGTCGATCAGCCCCTGCGCGGCGACTTCCGCCGTGTCGGGCTGCTCCATGTACTGCATCAGCACCGGCAGCGCGCGCTCGTCGCCCGACCAGCCGAGGAACTTGAGAATGAAGTTCTTCACTTCGCGCTTCGGCGTGGTGTGGAGGTGCTCGACCAGCGGCGGGATCTTCTCTTTCGGGAAAGACTCGCGGAACTTGCGCTGGATGAGCTGCCGCTCGGCTTGCTCGACGATGCGCGGCTTGCTCGTCTCGGCGATGCGCACCAGCGCCCGCAACGCGGTGAGGTTCAGCTTCTCTTCATCATTGATGATGCGCAGCAGGAAGCTGACCGTCCCCACGTCAGCGATCTTGCCGACCGCCTCGAGCACCGGCTTGCGCAGCGACTTCTCGTTGTAGAGGGGCAGGATGGCCGGCAGCGCGGCGCGGTCGCCGATCTCGCCCAGGGCCTCGACCACGTGGAACTTGAGCCAGAGGTCGTCGCGGATCCGGAGGACGCGCATCAGGTGCGGCAGCGCGGTGGCGTCCCGATACTTGCCCAGCGACGACACGATCGAAGAGGCGACGTTGATGTCGTGCTCGCGCTCCAGCAGCTCGATGAGGATGGCGAAGCCTTCCGGGCTGCGCAGGTCGCCGAGGAGGTTGACCAGCGAGAGGCGGACGTCGATGTCGCTCTCCTCACGCAGCCGCTTCACGATCGGTCCGATCGCTCCCTCCCCGATCCGCACCAGCGCCTCGGTTGCCGAATTGCGCTTGCCGGCGTTCTCGGCGTCGGAGAGGGAGTCGAGCAGGCCGCGGACGATCTCGCCGCGCGCGTCGCGGACGAAGCCGTCGACGATGGTCTTGCGCACGCGCCAGTCCTTGTCCCCGAGGAGCTCGAACATCAGCGGCAGGTCGCGCGCGTCGGGCGAGCTGGAGACGAGGAAGGCCGCCTTCTGCCGCGCGTCGGGGTCGGTCGAGCGCGCCTGCTCGATGAGTTGCGGGTCCGTCATCAGGCAGCCCCCGATCCCTGTCCGCTCGTGATCCGCTCCAGCTCCTCCCGCTTCATCTGCACGAACTGCTGGAGCGTCTCGGTGTAGATCTCGGTGTCGCGGCGGACGCGGAACGGCACGCGCGACTCGTAGTACTGGCGCCCCTCCTCGATCTCCTCGCGCAGGACCTCGAAGAAGTTGTTGTCGCGGATGCCGCGGTCCACCGCGTCCGCGTGGTAGATGACGATGTCGGAGAGGATGAGGCGCGCCAGGCGGCGGGCCTCATCGTACTCGCGCGGCTCGATGGGGATCTCCGCCGTGCTGCCAACGGTGGGGAAGAGCTTGCGCACGATCTGCCGGAACTCTTTCT
>DATEOX010000684.1:0-7446 GCA_035273585.1 Thermoanaerobaculia bacterium | reverse complement strand
CCGGTCCCCGCGCCCGTCCCCCCGACGCCGGCGAAGCAGTTCCTCCCCCACCCCGACAAGGAGTACATCGAGATCGGATACGACGACGTGGCCGACCTGTACGGCCGCAAGGCGCTCTTCCTCGACGCGCGCCGCACGTCGGTCTACGAGCAGGGGCACATCGCCGGCGCCCGGACGTTCTCCGTCTGGGAGTCGGACATCGACGACAAAGTCAACAAATTCTACGAGGAGCGGAATGACCCGCGGCAGCAGCTCGAGCCGATCGTCATCTACTGCTCCGGCGGCGACTGCGAGGACTCCCACATGCTGGCCCGCAAACTGTGGGGCCTGCAGTTCAACAACATCTGGGTCTACAAGGACGGCTTCCCCGATTGGGAGCGCCACGGCGGCAAGGTCACCCGAGGCGCGAATCCGTGACCTTGCGTGAAGCTCTGGCCGCCCCCTGGCTCACCATCCGCGTCCAGCTCGCCCTCGGCGTGATCTTCATCGCCGCCGCGCTGCCAAAGATCGTCGACCCGCCGTCCTTCGCCCACATGATTTACAACTACCGGCTCGTTCCCGGGCCGCTGCTCAACGTCATGGCCCTCTTCATGCCCTGGCTCGAGCTCCTCTGCGGCCTGGCCCTCGTCCTCGGCATCTGGAGGGAGGCGGCGCGGAACCTGGTCGCGCTGCTGCTGGCGACGTTCGTCATCGCCATCGGCATCAACCTCCTGCGCAGCAACGCCATCGACTGCGGCTGCTTCGACGTCAGCGCCGCCGGCAAAACGCGCGAGGAGCGCCTGGCGGACATGTGGCTCGTCGTCCTCCGCGACCTCGGGATGCTCCTGATGTGCGCCCAGCTCTGGTGGGCCGAGCGCACCCGGCGCCGCCTCAGCGCAGCTTGATGGCCGCGATGGCCACGATGCAGATCGCCAGCGCGATCAGCAACTGCGTGGAGGACGAAGGCACGGCCAGTCCCGAAGGGGGGAGCTGTTGCGTGACGACCTCCCCCTCCTGCACGGCATTGAACGGATAGACGAACATCCCGAGGACGTTCGGCCCCTGCTCGGCGGGAAGGACGAACTGCGAGGACGAGCCGAGGTTGGTGCATCCCGCGGGCGTCGTGAGCGTCGCCTGATGCCAGAAGCTCTGGATCACCTGCGAGACCGGCGAGCGCGTCGTGGCGATGTAGACGTTGCCGTCGGCGCCCTGTCCGGCGGGCCAGGCCAGGTTCCCGTTGTTCGCATTGCTGTTGTAATTGAGGAACGGTGTCCCCTGGCAGTTCGGCTGCGTGTATTGCACGATGTTGTCGCGGACGAGGATGACCTCGCGCTGCACGACGAGAATGATCGGCTTGCCGTTCACCACGGCGGAAACGTCATAGCTGCCCTGGATGGCATCGATCACCTGTCCGATCAGCTTTCCGTTGTTGTCGACGGCAACCAGGTGGGCACCGGGGCGGAACGTCTGTGCGCCGAGCGGGAGCGCGGACAGAGCGAGCGCAAAGAGGATGTATCGCATCCAACCAATTTAGGTCGCGAATGCCTTTTCCAACAATCCCTTGACCCGTTCTTGCAGTTCCGGAGCCTTCGATTGCTCCTCGCCGTACAGCGAGACCCAGATCGCGGGCCGGCAGCGGCCGCGCCCCGGCTCGATCTCGATCATCAGCGAGGCGTCGTCCCATTTCTCCACCGTGCCGGTGAAGTTGATGGGCGGCCGGTCGACGAGGATGTCGCCGCTGCCCCAGTCTGACGTGTAGCGGTTGCCGTCGCGGCGGATGTTCATCGCCTCCAGCACGCGCGCGAACGCCGTTTCGCGGTCCAGCTCCACCACGGGATGGCGGTAATACGCCACCGTGCGCGGCTGGCCGGGGTGGCGCTCCAGGTAGTGGCGCAGGTTGGCCAGGAAGGTCGCCCAGCCGGCGCTCATCGTGTCCAGCTCGTCGTCCCACGCGTCGTCCGCGAAGCCGGAGTGGACGAAGCGCAGCACGGTCTCGCCGCCGCGCCCCTCCAGGTAGTAGTCGACCGCCATCTTCTGCGCCCCGTACTCGGAGACGGTGCGCAGATGCCGGTTGGGCTCCCAGACATCGATGGGCGACTCCCACTCCATCCCCTCGCCGAACGAGAACATGATCGCGCCGCCAGGCCCCGGCGTCACGCGAGCATCGAGAGGGAACCAGCGCTTCAACTCCTCCGCCGCCGTGAGCGCGCGCCAGACTTCCTCCGGCGTGGCCTTGATGATGACTTCCTTCTCGATCTTCTTCATGGCTGCTCCTTCCGGCGTGCGGGGTACGCACCGAGGAAGAGGCGGAAGTTCCGCCCTCCTTCGGCTTCGTCGTCGTGATATTTCGCCACGAGGCGCGCGACGGCATTGGCCAGTTCCTCGGCGAACGCGTGGCGGTCGGCGGCGTTGGCGAAGCGGACGTCGCTCTGCAGGCTGAAGGTGGCGATGCGCTTCTTCGCCGCGTCCGCCTTCTCCCGCAGCGCGCCAAGGTCGCGGATGGCCTGCGCGGCGAGGGCGACGAGGTAGGTGCTGGAGAAGTGGTCCTGGATGGCGTCCGGATCGGCGGCGAGCGAGCCGAGGACCTCCGGGTCGATGAGGTAATGCGTGGCCTTGGCCCGGACGATCCGTTCGATGCAGTTGCCCGTCCGCCGCTCCTCGACCTCCTCGATGAAGCCGGCCTTCTCCAGCTCCCGGAGGTGATAGTTGATCTTCTGCCGGGCGATGCCGAGCTGCCGGGCCACGGTGGAGGCCGACCCCGGCTCGCGCAGCGCATCGAGGATCTGCATGCGCATCGGCTTGAGCAGCGCCGCGGCGCGGGCGGGGGCGGCGATGGTGGCCAGGGACATCGGACGCCACTGTAGTGCCGACAAGAAAACTTGTCAAGGCGTTATCGGTTGTCGGTTATCGGGTTCTACCGACAACTGACAACCGACAACGGTTTCGCCTCAAAACATCCTGAGCATCGCCCCCACGTCCTCCCCGATCGCGTTCAGGTTGCGCTTCATCAGCTCCTGATAGTCGCCGCCGTAGACGCCGACGCCGGAGCGGCGCTGCTGGGTGAAGCGGAGGAGCGTCTCGCCGGTGGCGGCGTCGATCACCTCGGCCTCGATCTCCGTCCGGGCCGCGCCGGCGCCGAAGCCGGCCCAGTAGCGAGCCGCGCGCGAGCCGGGGTCCATCACCGTCACCTTTCCTCTGATCAACAGCGTGCCCGCTTCCTTCGCCGGCTTCTCATCCGTCTCGACCGACTGCGTCACCGAGGCGCGCAGGCCCTGGGCCAGTCCGACGGCCGTGCCGGCCAGGACCATCTTCGCCTCGTCGTACGAGTTGTCGTCCTTGTCCGGGAGCTTCGCCGCGGAAGTGTCGAACGGCTCGACCACCACCGCCTTGTAGTCGGCGAATCGGAATGGCTTCACGATCTCGATCTGGTCGATGTCCGGACCCCACTCCTTGTACTTGCCGGGCTCCGTCGAGGCCTGCTTCTTCCCCCGCGCCTGCATCGGCGCGGCGACGACCACCGCCAGCAACATCATCAACAGCGCTCTCTTCATGACTCCCTCCTCGAAACCGCTGCGCGCGGCAGCGTGATCTGGAACACCGCCCCACGGGCCGCGTTCGCCGCCGTGATCGTACCGCCGTAGCCTTCCACGATGGCTTTCACGATGGCCAGCCCGAGTCCAGTATGCCGCCCGTTGCGCGGCGGCTGCGATGGACGGTAGGTGAAAAATCGGTCAAAGATCTTCTGCAGGTGGTGGGCGGGGATGCCCGGCCCCTGGTCGATGACGCGCGTGACGACGTCGCCGTTCATCGCGTAGGCCTCGACGCGCACCGCGCCGCCGGGCGGCGAGAAGCTCGCCGCGTTGTCCAGCACGTTCTCGAAGACCTGGATGTAGCGGTCTTCCGATCCTTCGACCATCAGCCCCTGCGCGGCATCGAGGTCGAAGCGGATGCGGTCCCCCTCGCGCAGGCGGAAGCCCTCCACAATCTTCTCCAGCAGCGGCCCGATCGCCACCTGCTGTCGCTCCTCCTGCCCGAGCTGCGCATCGATCAGCGAGATCTCCCGCACGCCGGCCAGCAGCTTCTCCATCCGGGCCACTTCCTGCTCCACCATCTTCGCGAAGCGCCGCCGATCGGCCGGATCATTGACCTCGGCCAGCATCTCGTTGGCCGTGCGGATCGACGCCAGCGGGTTCTTGAACTCGTGCGAGACGTCGGAGGCGAAGCTCTCCACGAGCTTCACGTGGCTGTCCAGCCGGCGCATGATTCGCTCCAGCGCGCGCGACAGCTCGCCGATCTCGTCCAGCCGGCTGGAGCCCTTGAAGTGCCCGCGGAGCCTCCCGCGCCGGTCGAGGACGGAGCGCGCGTCGAAACGGAGCTGGCGCAGCGGCCGGACGATGGTCGTGGAGAAGAAGATGGTGACGATGACCGCCACGAGGACGGTGAGGACGAAGATGCGCACCACGCCGAGGCGGACGGCGTAGAGATCCTGGAGGATGGTGTAGGTGCTCTGCGAGGCGACGACCGCGCCGATGACGCGGCCGCCGGTGGTCCGGATCGGCGCCGCGCCGTAGAGCGTCACGGAGCGGCGGCCGCCCGCGCTGATCTTCTTGTCCAGCGCCTCCCGCCCCCGCAGCGCGGTGCGCACCTCGGGGCCCATGAGGCGCACGGCGTTGTCGTAAAAGTCGACCTCCAGCCGCTGCGGCGGCCGCACCTGGCGCAGGAAGGGGCGGGCCAGCGAGGCGGCGATGCGGTACAGCGTATTGCGCCGCACCGAGCCGGCGCGCCGCGGCGGCGGCAGGACCTTGGAGTCGGCGATGACGAAGCCGTTGACGTCGACGATGCGGAAGCGCACCTCGCCCCGCGAGCGATGGAGCAGGTCGTCGATGTCGATCGCGTCCAGCCGCCCATCCCGCCCGATGGCCGCGGCCAGGATCCGCGCCTGCTCGGTCATCGACCGCACCTCCGCCGTCTCCAGCCGCTTCTCGTATGCCCCGAGGTACATGACCCCGGCGATGGGCAGAAACACGAGCAGCAGGTTGAACGCCAAAAGGCGGACGGGGAGGCGGGCGAAGAAGCGGATCATGGATTGAGGATTGAGGATTGAGGACGACGGCAGCCACGATCACATTCTCAATCCTCAATTCTCAATCCTCAATCCCGTTCATTCTTTCCACCGATACCCCAACCCATACACCGTCTCCACCCGCTCGAACGAATCGTCCACCTCCTCGAACTTGCGCCGGACGCGCTTGATGTGGGAGTCGATCGTCCGGTCGCTGACGTAGGCGTCGTGCGGGTAGCCGTCCTGGTGGAGCTGTTTGCGCGTCTTGACGTGTCCGGGATGGCGCACCAAAGCGTGGAGCATCATGAACTCGGTTACCGTCAGGCTCACCGGGGAGCCGCGCCACTTCACGGCGTAGCGCTGGAGGTCGAGCTCGAGGTCGCCGATGCGCAGCGGGGCCTCTCCGGCAGCGGGCTTCGGATCGAGGGCGGCGCGGCGGAAGAGCACTTTCACGCGCGCCAGCAGCTCGCGCATCGAGAAGGGCTTGCAGAGGTAGTCGTCGGCGCCGATCTCCAGGCCGAGGACGCGGTCCAGCTCGTCGTCGCGGGAGGTGAGGAAGATGATGGGGAGCGTCTCGCTCATCGAGCGCAGCTTGCGGCAGAGCTCCAGCCCGTCCATCTCCGGCATCAGGATGTCGATGATGACCAGCCCGGGCAGCTTCTTCTGGAAGGCGCGCCACGCCTCGAGGCCGTGCGCGTAGAGCTCGACCGGGTAGCCGTCGCGGCGCAGCGCGAAGCCAACCGTCTCGCGGATGTTCTCCTCGTCGTCGACGACGGCCACCACGGCGTTCGCTGGACGCATACCGCGAATATAGCTCACAGGTCACAGCTCACAGCTCACAGGGAGGACCGGGTTTGCCGTGAAACGTTTTTGTGATCGCCGTCACTACCTCGACATGAACCCTGAAATCCGCTGGAGCTTCGTGGTCGATCCCGACGGCCGGGCGCGCAACGACGGCAACGTGTTGCGGGTCGAGACGGTGGTGCCGGGCGAGTATCTCGTCACCCTCCCCATGCCCATCCTCGGCCTCGCCGCCCGCGTCGACGACGACGCCGGCTTCATCGCCGCCGTCCCCGGCGACGACGCCGGCAACAAGCCGGCCAGGGTGCGCGTGCTGACCATGACCGCGCCGGACGCGTTCGGGCCGCGCGATTTCACGCTGCGGATTGCTGCCTGTTAGTGTCATTCTGAGCCGCGGAAACGGCGAAGAATCCGTACCGATCTCGCGCCGCGCCTGAACGTACGGATCCTTCGGCGTCTTCGCGCCTCAGGATGACACCCTACTTCAGCAGCTTCGCCAGCTCCTCCGGATCGGTCGTCGGCGCCTTGCAGACGTAGCGCTCGCAGACGTACGCCGTCGGCTTCTTGTCCAGCGGCTTCATCTCCGCCACGGTCGGCAGGTACTGGGCGATGCGCTGGCGGGCGGCGTCGTTGCGCACCACGATCAGCGTGCGGTTGGGCAGGAAGCGCTCGACGATCGGGCGCAGCAGCGCGCGGCCGGCCTCGTTGCGGGCTTCGCCGGCGATCACGATCTGCTTCGGGGTGGCGAGGGACGCCGCATAGGCGGAGGCCATCGCTGGCAGCTCGATCGGCCCCTCCTGCAGGCGGCCGGCGAAGGCGCGGAAGATCGCGCCGGAGCGGACGCGCCACGGCTCGCTGTCCACCAGCTCGCCGAGGCGGAGGAGGTTCATCGCGGAGACGGAGTTGACCGAGGGCAGCGGGGCATCCGACTCGTAGGTCACGCCGCGCAACGCCTCGGGGACCGTGCCGGCGTCCTCGTAGCGCGTGCCGGTCCAGAAGAGCGCATCCTGTTGCTGCTGCAGCTCGACGGCGAGGTCGAGCCAGCGGACGTCGAACGTCGCCTCGAATGCATCGAGCAGCCCCTGCACGACATACGCGTAGTCCTCGGCGCGCGCGTCGATGGGCGACCGCGAGTCGCGCCAGGTGCGGGCCAGCCGCTTTGTCTTCGGATCGAGCATCTGCGAGGTGAGGAACGTCGCCGCCTTCTGCGCCGCCTCCGTGTAGCGCGGCTCGTCGAAGGCCAGGCCGGCGCGGGCCAGGGCGGAGATCATCAGGCCGTTCCAGCCGGCGATGACCTTGTCGTCGCGGAAGGGCTGGGGACGATGGGAGCGGACGAGGAGCAGCTTCGCCCGCATCGCGGCGAGGGTGTCGTCGAGCTGCTTCTCATCGAGGCCGAACTTCGTCCGCGTCCTGGCCTTCGAGTGGGCGACGCTGAGCAGATTGAGGTCGGCCAGATCGCCGCCCGCGTCGAGCTCCTTCGGCACGTTGCCGCCGGTCTTGACGCCGTAGTAGTAGCTGATGATGTCCGCCCCTTTGCGGCCGAGGATGCTGACCAGCTCCTGCTCGTCCCAGGCGTAGAAGACCCCTTCCAACGACATCGGGCC
>DATEOX010000683.1:0-33616 GCA_035273585.1 Thermoanaerobaculia bacterium | reverse complement strand
ATGTACAGGTCGGCTTTCAGCTCCGCCGCCAGCAAGGCGGACGCAAAATCCTTGTCGATCACGGCCTCGATGCCGCGCCACTGGCCGTCGCGGCCGCGGACGACCGGGATGCCGCCGCCGCCCGCCGCGATGACCACCGGCGCCGCCTCGAGCATCCGCTCCACGGTCCGGATGTTCAGGATGTGCAGCGGCCGGGGCGACGGCACGACGTGCCTCCAGCCCCGCCCCGAGTCCTCGCGCATGGTCCAGCCGAGGTCGCGCTCCAGCGCCTCGGCGCGGTAGCGGGTGAAGAACGGCCCGATCGGCTTCGTCGGCCGCTTGAACGCCGGATCGCCGACGTCGACCTCCACCTCCGTCAGCACGGTTACCACCTCGCCGCCGTGGCCGATCGCCTCCAGCCGGTTGCGCAGCGCCTGCTGGAGCATGAACCCCATCGACCCCTCGGTCTGCGCCACCGCGACGTCCAGCGACTGGGGCGGGATCTTCGTCGAGGCCTCTTCCGCCTGCACCAGGATGTTGCCGACCTGCGGCCCGTTGCCGTGCACGACGATCAGCCGGTAGTCGTGGCGGACGATCTCCGCCAGCCAGCGCGCGGCCTGCTTGGCCCGGGCGATCTGCTCCTCCTGCGTGCCGCGATCCTCGGGCCGGAGCAGCGCGTTGCCGCCGAATGCGACGACTGCCAGTTTCTTGCTCACACGTCCTCGCGCTCGAGCGGCATGGTCATGCAGCGCGGCCCGCCGCGCGCGCGAGACAGCTCGTGCCCCTGGATCTGCAGCGCGTATTTCTTGTTCGTCCAGAGCTCCAGTTCCGTGCGCCCGAGCAGGAGGTCATCCTCATAGACGATGTGATAGCCGTGCCGGTCGAGCTCCTCGGCCGTCTTCACGTTGCGCTCGTAGAGCAGGATGATGCCCGGCGCGAGGGCGAACGCGTTCGCGCCGTCCGTCCATTGCTCGCGCTGCTGATCGACGGCGCGCGGGCCGCCACAGTAGATCGGCTTGAGGTCGAAGCCTTTCTTCTTCAGCGCGCCGAGGAGCGACTTCTGCTCCGAGTAGTTGATGGCGCGCTTGGTGAGGTCGACGGTCGTCACCTTCGCCGCCTGGCTGCCGTCCGGCAGGATGACGGGTGGATAGATGAGGCACTCGTGGCGGTTGATGAAGGTGAAGACGGTGTCGAGGTGCATGAACGACCGCGCGCGCGGCAGCTCGACGACGATCATCGACCGGACGCCGGCCTTCGATGCCTTCAGCGACTGGGCCAGCTCCTCGATGCCGGCGCGGTTCGTCCGCTCGCTGACGCCCACCAGCAGCAGGTCGCGGCGCGGCACGAGGACGTCGCCCCCTTCCAGCGTCGGCGCCTTGCGCCGCATCGGCCGCTCCTGCTGCCCTTCCATCAGGTCCACCCAGAACACGTCGCGGTCGCGGAAGGCGCTGTGGTAGGTGAAGACGTAGCGCGAGAGGAGCGATTCGCGGCGCCGCGCCTGGGTGGCCATCGATGAGATCACCACGCGGTCGCCGAGAACGACCTGCGGGTCGCGCATGAAGAAGTAGTTGGGGACGGGGAAGAGGTCGAACTTCGGCAGCTCGCCGGAGGACTCCTTCTCGTTCGGGATGCCACCGATGAGGATCTCGGCCAGCGAGGCCGGCTTGTGCTCGAGCAGCTCGCCGGCCAGGCGCCGGCCGAGGCCGTTGCGCTTGGCCAGGTCGCGGACGACGAGGCGCTTGGTATCGTCGTCCTCGAGCACTTCTTCGAGCAGGTCCTGGATGTCGTACACGTCGTCCGCGATGAAGCGGATCAGTTGCTGGAACCTGCGGTGCTCCTCGCGTGCGACCTGGCCGAAAAGGATGTCGTCGAAGAGGAGCTGGGCCATCATGGGCGGGACCATCACGTCGATCTCGCGGCCCGGGAGGTGGACCAGGACGCTCTTCAGCTTCCCGATCTCACTCGTCACGTTGAGTCGCATGCGCGGCGGATTCTACCCGGGCGTATCATGTTTGGCACCTCGGGTCCGATGAAGCGCATCCTGCTGATCCTCGCCGCGCTCGCGTCCGCGCCACTCGCCGCCGCCCCCCGCGTGTCCTGGGTGCGGACCGTCCCGGCAATGTACGACCTCGGCGGCTTCGAGCACATCGTGGTGCTGTACGCGGTGACCGACAGTGACAAGGTCGCGACGTTCCTGGACGTCTTCGTCGATCACGCGAACCGCGGCGGCGCGATGCGTGTCGAAGACGCGACGAACCATGGGCATCACGTGATCGGCGAGCGTCCGGACGACGAGGCGCGGAAGCGCATCCGCCGCGAGCACCCGGCCGACCTCTACCTCGGCATCAACCAGTTCACCTGCTCGTCCGTCGAGCGCGGCGCCGAGGGGAGCACGCGCGACGTCGACGGCGAGCGGGTCAGGCGCAAGCAGCTGTGGGTCGACGCGCTCTGCCGGGCGCGCGTCGACGTGATCGATCGCGAGGCGCAGAAGCGGCTCTTCTCGTTCCTGGTGAAGGGGGAGGGGACGTCGCCGCGCGTGCCGGAGCTGGGCGTCGAGGAACGGGAGATCGCCCTGGAGCAGGCCGCCCGGTATGCGGCGATCCAGGCCACGGAGCTCATCACGCCGAGGAAGGTGCGGGAGTCGGTGGAGCTCGATGAAACGGCGCCGGAGCTCGACGAGGCCGCGTCGCTCCTTGATGCCGACCGCCTGCGCGACGTCCGCACGCTGTGGGAGAGCGCGCTGAAGTCGAACCCCCGCTCGGCCGCGCTGCGCTACAACCTGGGAGCGGTGTGCGAGGCGGCCGGCGATCTCAACGCCGCCCGCGACTACTACCAACAGGCGCTGCGGCTCTCGCCGGAGGAGAGGCGCTACCGGCGAGAGCTGGAGATGTTCCGGAAGCGGATCGCGCTCACGCGTTGATCTGCTTGGTGCTGCCGACGTTGATCTCGATCTGCTTCGGCTTGGCTTCCTCACGCTTCGGGATCTCGACCTCGAGCACGCCGTTGCGGTAGTTGGCCACGATGCCGTTCGGATCGATGCTGCGCGGGAGGGAGAAGGTGCGGACGAAGCTGCCGTACGCGCGCTCGATGCGGTGGTAGTTGCGGGTGTCCTTCCGCTCGAACTGCCGCTCGCCGCTGACGGTCAGGAGGCCGTCCTCGAAGTGCACCTTCAGGTCCTTCTCATCGATGCCCGGAACCTCGACCTTGACCAGGATCCGGTCGCCCTCCTCGGCCACATCGACCGGGGGCGCCCAGGTACCGCTCGTCAGCGCGTCATCCATGAACTGGAAACGACCGAAGAAGGGCTCGAGCATACGGAAGGGATCGTTACGACGGGTCAGAAAAGTCATTGTTTCCTCCTTATCTGATGTGTACTCGCTCAACTCATTTGCTGAAACTTTTGACGATGTGAGTGTATTCCCATGAGATTGTGCGAAATAAATGTAGGAATCTTTGCGCCGCGCCGCTGTTGGAAATCACTCCAATGACAGCACTTGTCGAAACCCGGAACGAGCTCGGGCGGGAGGTGGCGCGGCGGCGCACCTTTGCCATCATTTCTCATCCCGACGCGGGCAAGACGACCCTCACCGAGAAGCTCCTCCTCTACGGCGGGGCGATTGAGGTCGCGGGGGCGGTCCGGACGCGGAAGGCGCAGCGGCACGCGACCTCGGACTGGCTGGCCATGGAGCAGAGCCGCGGCATCTCCATCACCTCTACCGTCCTGCAGTTCGAGTACGACGGGCACTGCCTGAACCTGCTCGACACGCCGGGCCACGAGGACTTTTCGGAGGATACGTATCGGACGCTGGCCGCCACTGATAGCGCGGTCATGGTGCTGGACAGCGCGAAGGGTATCGAGCCGCAGACGCGGAAGCTCTTCGAGGTCTGCCGCATGCGGCACATCCCGATCATCTGCTTCATCAACAAGCTCGACCATCCGGGGCGTGATCCGTTCGACCTCATCAGCGAGCTCGAGCGGGAGCTGAACGTCGGGGCGGTCCCGATGAACTGGCCGATCGGCAACGGACCGTCGTTCCAGGGCGTCTTCGACCTCCGCGACCAGCAGGTGCTCCGCTTCGAGCGGACGCAGCACGGCGCCTCCATCGCGCCGGTGACCGTCGGCGGACTGAATGACCCGAAGCTGGAGGACGCCATCGGCCCGACGGCGTGGCAGGAGCTGCGCGAGGCGGCGGAGCTGCTGGAAGGGGCCGGCGCGGCGTTCGAGCGGGAGGAGTTCCTCGCCGGGCGGCTCATTCCGGTCTTCTTCGGCAGCGCCATCAACAACTTCGGCGTCGAGCCGTTCCTGCGCGCGGTGCTGGAGCTCGCCCCCCCTCCCTCCCCGCGCAGCGCGCGCGGGCAGGATGGCGAGCCGTTCGCCCTCAGCCCCGAGTCCGACGGCTTCACCGGCTTCGTTTTCAAGATCCAGGCGAACATGGACAAGCGCCACCGCGACCGCCTGGCCTTCCTCCGGGTCACCTCCGGCATCTTCGAGAAGGACATGCTCGTCCATCACTCCCGCCTCGGGCGCGAGGTGCGGATGACCCGTCCCCACCGCCTCTTCGCCCGCGACCGGGAGACGATCGAGCGCGCTTATCCGGGCGACGTCATCGGCTTCGTCAACCCCGGCCTGTTCCAGATCGGCGACGCCGTCTCGGCCGCCGAGCCGGTGGAGTTCGACCCCATCCCCCGCTTCGCGCCGGAGCACTTCGCCACGCTGCGGGCCAGGCAGGTCACCCGGGCCAAGCAGTTCCAGAAAGGGCTGGAGCAGCTCGAGGAAGAAGGCGTAATGCAGGTGCTGACGCTGCACGAGGGGCTGCGCAGCGAGCCGGTGCTGGCCGTGGTCGGCGAGCTGCAGTTCGACGTGCTCCAGTCGCGGCTGGAGAACGAGTACAACGTCGAGACGACCGTGCAGCAGCTCCCCTACAAGATGGCCCGCTGGGTGGACATGCCGCTGGACGAGGCGGCGCGGATGAGCATCCCGAGCAAGTCGCGGCTGGCCGTCGACCGGCGCGGCAATCCGGTGGTCCTCTTCAGCTCGTCGTGGGAGCTGGAGTACGCGGAGAAGGAAAACCCCGGCGTCACTTTTCTTGCCGCTCATCAGTGATCTCAATACTGCCGCCTTGCGCTAACCTGACGGCGTGCATCGCGAGCCCGTCTCCTCCTCGGTGATCGCGTCTCTCGGCTACGACGACAAGGAGCGCGTGCTGGAAGTCGAGTTCCGCACCGGCCGCGTGTACCAATACTTCCTCGTGCCGCGCGCGACGTTCGAGAAGCTGATGCGCGCCGCCTCGGTCGGCTCGTACTTCAATCACGAGGTGCGGCCGTACTTTGACGCGCAGGAAGTGTCATCTTGAGGCTCCCCTCACCCTCCTTCGGCACCCTCTCCCCGCCGCGCGGGGAGAGGGCTGGCGTGAGGGGAGCCTCAGGATGACACGCGCAGCAGCAGCAGCCGGAACGACGGACCGCGCCACTCCGCCACCGGCGCGTACGCCTGCTGCAGATGCTCGGCGATGCGCTGGTCGTAGTCGATGCCGAAGCCGCGGTAGCCGAACTCGCGGACGTTGCGCGTCACGACGGCGACATACTCGGGCGGCCTTTGCCGCAGCTCCTCGAGGATTCGAGCCTCGACCAGCGCGTCGGCCGTCTCGGGCGGGATGAACGTGTGGAACGAAAGCGTCGTCGGGACGTGCGCCAGGTAATTGATCGTCAACCCCTCGGGGAACACGGCGAGCGACCGCGCGCCGCGCAACATGGGCAGCACCTCGTTCAGGGCGCGGGCCCGGTCGCGGTTCGCGTCGTATAAGACGCCGCGGCTCGTCGTGATCCGATGGTTCTTCAGCGCGTACGCCTCATGCTGCTCGTACAACGAGCGGCCCGTGATCAGCAGGAGCACGGGAAGCCAGAGCAGGGCGAAGCCGCGCGAGTAAATGCCCTGCGCCGGCAGCCACTCGACCAGCGCGTAGACGATCAGAACGAGCGTCGGGACGGTGAAGACGAAGCCGTACCAGTCGGGCGAGAGGTTGAGATAGACGCGCGCCGAGACGGTGAGCGAGAGCAGCAGGATGAAGAGCAGCGGCTCGCGAGGCCGGCGGAGGGCGAACGGCAGGAGGGCAAGCTGCAGCACGCTCCAGGCGCGGAAGAAGAGACTGCCGGTCATCAGTGCGGCGGCGACGGCAAGCGCCACGCCGAGAACGATCGCCGCGACGCGCTGCTGCCGGACGCGCTCCAGCAGCGCGATCATCGCCGCCGCGCCGGCCACGACAAAGGCCGCGAGCGCAGAGAGCGCGAGCTTGCGCGGCCACTGCTGCAGGCCGGTCACGCGCCGGTAGAACATCCGCGCCGACTCGCCGCCCAGGAGGGAGGCGGAGAGGACGTTGTCGCGCAGCGCGGGACCGAAGAAAAGGATCGCCGCCGCGATCGCAACCGCCATCGCGGCGATCAAGACCCACGCGGCGTGGACGCGATGCACGATGGCCGCGAACAGCACGATGATCAGGACCGCGGCCGCGAGCTCTATGCGCGACCAGGCGGCGGCGAGGCCGCAGAGAAGGGCGAGCACGAGGAGCAGCCGTTGCCGGCCGCGAAAGAGGCAGGCGTGCAGCAACGCTCCGAAGGCGATGAAGAACAGCATGCCGAACGTCGCCGCGTACGAGTACGGGAAAACGTAGTTCGCGCCGAAGGTCGAGGCGCCGCAGAGATAGCAGGCGACGAACAGCAGCGCGGCGGCGAGGCCGGCGACGCCGCGCAGGAACGAGTACAACGCGAGGGCGATGAGCAGGCCGGAGATCAGGCCGATCGAGGCGTAGGCGGCGAGCGAGTTGCCCGTCACGGCCGTCACCGCGGCGAGCAGGTACGGCGCGAGGGGCGGGTAGTTGTAGCGGACGTCGACGTACAGTCGCGTGCCGTGATGCAGTTGCTCGGAGATGTAGAGATCGCGGCCCGTGTCGATGATCGGATCGAGCCAGCGGTTCCACGACTGCGAAATGGCGATTGCTGCGGCGACGGCGATCAGAGCGGAGAGCGCGAGCTCGATCCGCCGCGTGTTAGTCATGCATGTCGTTCGGATCGATGCCGTGCGCCTCGCACCACTGGCGGTACGCGGCCGGCGCGATCTCCGACGGCTTGATCTCGCTCCGCCCGCCCCAGAACACGTTCGTGTAGAGCAGCGGGATACCGACCTCGCCGAGGTGCTGATCGATGGCCGCCTTGTGAGCGAGGACGAGGTTCTTGTCCGTGCCGTGGGCCACGGCCATGATGTTCACGTTGCGGAACTCCTCGCCCCCCTCGCGCCAGTAGCAGTGCGTGAGGATGTGGAAGCGCCCCACCTGCCGGCCGGCCTCCATCTGCATCCCGTCCGGCACGGCCCAGTGGAACAGGGCGTTGAACCGCGTGACGCGCTCGCCGCTCTGGAGCGGCTTCACGTGCTCGAGGAACGTCGAGAAGCGGCCGACCACGCCGCGCCGGTTGAGCTGCTCCGCCACCTCCAGGAACTGCTCCAGCGACACGCCCGCCTCGGTCGCGCGGCCGCGCCAGAGATCGAGTCCGATCTCCTCCGGCTCGAGCTCGCGCTTGAGCGCGGTCAGCACCTCCCACTCGAGGTCGGAGAGCTCCACCTTCGTCGTGTCCTTCACCTCCGCCAGCTCGTCCGACTTCGAGCCGGGCTCCATCCCCTTGCGCCGCACGTGGCCGACGCCGAGGGCGAAGATGCGGTGGGCGGGCATGACGCGGAAGTGATCGGCGCCGGTGAGGCGCGCCAGGAGCGCGCAGTGCTTCTGGATCGAGTAGCCCTGCGGGACCTTGACCGTTGTCCAGAGGCGGTAGTTCGAGCCGGGCGAGGCGGCGTCGGTGGAGCGGGTGACGACATGGCCGGAGAAGGGGTCCTGCTGGAACATGAAGTCGAAGGCCTCGTCGATGTTCGCCCCCTGCGGATATTGCCAGGCGACGAGCGCCCCCTCGGCGAGACTGGTGGCCATCAGCGTCTGGCGGATGCGGCGGATGGTGCCGGCACGGAGCATGGCCCGGAGGCGCTCGATCACCGTGTCGACGTCGACGCCCGACTTCGCCGCGATCTCCGCGATCGGATCGCGCACGAAGCCCTGGATGCGATCCTCCGAGACGGCGAGGATCTGCGCGTTGACCGGGTCCGTATGCGCGATCGGGGGGGCGGTGGCGGAGGTCATGAGCGGAAGCCTATCAGAGCGCGGTGTCATCCTGAGCCCCGCAGAGGGCGAAGGATCTCCCGGCAAGAGCGAGGAGATCCTTCGCCGTCTTCGCGGCTCAGGATGACACGGCTACTCCTTCAGCTCGCGCCCTTCCATCAGGGCGATGCTGAACGGAAAGAGCGTCGCCTTCATCACCCCCTTCTGCACCGCGGGGTCGCTGTTCATGATGGCCCGCGCCGCTTCCTCGTTCTCGGCGTGGAAGACCACGACGCCGAATACTTCTCCCTCCGCTTTGGTCGTGCGGCCGGCGAAGACGACAGTGCCCTTGCGGAACAGCTCCTTGAGGTGCTCCCAGTGGGCGCCGACCGCGGCCAGCTCGTCAGCCGTCGGCTTGGTCATCAGGTCCGGACGGGCCGGTTGGATGCGGTAGGCCCAGTCCGCCGCGGATGCGGTGGTGGCGGCGAGGAGGAGCATGAGCACGAGGACGAGGACGACGCGGTTTGACATATCGATCTCCCTGTCTTAAGTTGGTCGATACTGGATTGAGTTGGGGGCCGCTTGCAACCAGTATAAAAAAAGCTAAAGAGCCGAGCTCGCATCAAGTCTGAAAACTCGATTCGAGGCCCCGCCACCCGCGGGGCCTTTTCTTTTGGCCCCGCCGAAATGGAGACCGGATGAGATACACGAGCGAACGCGCCGCTGCCCTTCTCGATGCGCTCTCGAAGCGGATCCTGATCATCGACGGCGCGATGGGGACGATGATCCAGCGCTACACGCTGGACGAGGCGGCGTATCGCGGCCAGCGCTTCGCCGATCATCCGCGCGATCTCAAAGGGGCGGCCGACGTGCTGAACCTCACCCAGCCGGCGATCATCGAGGAGATCCACCGCGAGTACCTCGAGGCCGGCGCGGACATCATCGAGACCAACACATTCAACGCGCAGTCGATCTCCATGGCCGACTACGGTCTCGAGCCGGACGTGTACGATATGAACGTCGCGGCCGCGCGGATCGCGCGCCGCGCCGCCGACGCCTTCTCGACGTCCGACCGCCCCCGCTTCGTGGCCGGCTCGATGGGGCCGACGAACCGCACCGCATCGCTCTCGCCCGACGTCAACAATCCCGCTTTCCGCGCCGTGACCTACGACCAGCTCGTCGACGCCTACCATGAGCAGGTGCGCGGCCTGGTCGACGGCGGCGTCGACATCCTCCTGGCCGAGACCGCCTTCGACACGCTGAACCTCAAGGCCGCCGTGTTCGCGGTGGAGAAGTTCTTCGACGAGCGCGGCGTGCGGCTGCCGCTGATGCTCTCCGTCACGATCACCGACGCCTCCGGCCGGACGCTCAGCGGCCAGACGGTCGAGGCGTTCTGGAACGCGCTCTCCCACGCCAACGTGGTCAGCATCGGCATCAACTGCGCGCTCGGGGCGAAGGAGATGCGGCCGCACATCGAGGAGCTGGCCACCATCGCGCCGGTACGCATCAGTTGCTATCCGAACGCGGGCCTTCCCAACGCCCTCGGCGAGTACGACGAGACGCCGGGAACGATGTCCGCCCTCCTGCGCGACTTCGCCGACAACAACTGGCTCAATCTCGTCGGCGGCTGCTGCGGCACGACGCCGGACCACATCCGGGCCATCGCCGAGGTGGTGAAGGATCTGACGCCGCGTCTGCCGCCGGCGATCGAGCCGCATCTGCGCCTCTCGGGGCTGGAGCCGCTAACCGTGCGCCGCGAAGGGGTCATCCTGAGCCGCGAAGACGGCGAAGGATCTCCTGTTCCAAGCGCCGGGGGATCCTTCGGCGTCTCCGCGCCTCAGGATGACACGCGGGCCGAGGGATCGCAGTTCATCATGGTGGGCGAGCGCACCAACATCACCGGCTCGCCAAAGTTCGCGCAGCTCATCAAGGCCGGCGACCTCGAAGGGGCGCTGGCCATCGCCAAGCAGCAGATCGACGGCGGGGCGAACATCCTCGACGTGAACATGGACGAGGGGATGCTCGACTCGGAGAAGGTGATGACCGAGTTCCTGCACCTCGTCGCCGCGGAGCCGGACATCGCCCGCGTGCCGGTCATGATCGACAGCTCGAAGTGGACGGTGCTCGAGGCGGGCCTCAAGTGCACCCAAGGCAAGTCGGTGGTCAACTCCATCTCCCTCAAGGAAGGCGAAGAGAAGTTCCGCGAGCAGGCGCGGCTCATCCGCCGCTACGGCGCGGCCGTGATCGTGATGGCCTTCGACGAGCAGGGGCAGGCGGACACCATCGAGCGGAAGGTCGAGATCTCCTCGCGCGCCTACGACATCCTGGTCAACGAGGTCGGCTTCGACCCGACGGACATCATCTTCGACCCGAACGTGCTCACCGTGGCCACGGGGATGGAGGAGCACGCGGCGTACGGCATCAACTTCATCGAGGCCGTGCGCCGGCTGCACGAGAAGTTCCCGCTGACCAGCTCATCGGGCGGCATCAGCAACGTCTCGTTCTCCTTCCGCGGCAACAAGACCGTGCGCGAGGCGATGCACGCCGCGTTTCTCTATCACGCCATCCGCGCCGGGCTGACCATGGGCATCGTCAACGCCGGGCAGCTCGCCATCTACGAAGAGATCCCGAAGGAGCTGCTGGAGCTGGTCGAGGACGTGCTGCTCAACCGCCGGCCCGACGCCACCGAGCGCCTCATCGCCTTCGCCGACTCGGTGAAAGGCACCGGCGCCGTCACGGCCAAGGAAGCGGAGGCGTGGCGCGGCGGTACGGTCGAGGAGCGCCTTTCGTACGCGCTGGTGAAAGGGATCATCGACCATCTCGACGACGACCTCGCCGAGGCGCGGACCAAGTACCCGACCGGCCTCTCCATCATCGAGGGGCCGCTGATGGACGGCATGAACATCGTCGGCAACCTCTTCGGTGCGGGGAAGATGTTCCTGCCCCAGGTCGTCAAGAGCGCGCGGGTGATGAAGAAGGCCGTGGCCTACCTGCTGCCGTTCATGGAGGCGGAGAAGACGGAGGGCCAGAGCGCGCGCGGCAAGGTGCTGCTGGCCACGGTCAAGGGCGACGTGCACGACATCGGGAAAAACATCGTCGGCGTGGTCCTCGGCTGCAACAACTATGAAGTGATCGACCTCGGCGTGATGGTCCCGGTGGACCGCATCCTCGACACGGCCACGCAGCAGCGCGTCGACATCATCGGCCTCTCCGGCCTGATCACGCCGTCGCTGGACGAAATGGTGCACGTGGCGCGGGAGATGGAGCGGCGGCAGATCCGGACGCCGCTGCTGATCGGCGGCGCCACGACGTCGAAGCTGCACACGGCGGTCAAGATCGCCCCGCGCTACACCTCGGCCACCGTGCACGTGCTCGATGCCTCCCGCGCGGTGGGCGTGGTCAGCTCGCTGCTCACGGACAAGCGCGAGGCGTTCACGCGCACGGTGCGCGACGAATACGACCGGCTGCGCGAGCAGCAGGCCGCGCGCACCTCCGAGCGGCAGCTCCTGTCGCTGGACGACGCGCGCCGGCACAAGCCCGTCTTCGATTACGCGCCGGAGAAGCCCGCCTTCCTCGGCATCCGCGCGTACGACGACTTCCCGCTGCACCGCGTCGAGCCGTTCATCGACTGGACGCCGTTCTTCCAGGCCTGGGAGCTGCGCGGCACCTATCCGGACATCCTCCAGGAGCCGCGGGCGAAGGAGCTGTACGACGACGCGCGCAAGCTGCTGGCGGAGATCATCGACAAGCGCCTCCTGAAGGCCCGCGCGGTGTACGGCTTCTGGCCGGCGAACGCGGTCGGCGACGACGTCGAGCTGTACCGCGACGACTCGCGCCGCGACGTGCTCGCACGCTTCCACACGCTGCGGCAGCAGCAGCCGACGACGACCGGGCAGAACCTCGCCCTGGCGGACTTCGTGGCGCCGAAGGAGAGCGGCATCGGCGACTACGTCGGCGGCTTCGCCGTGACGGCGGGCATCGGCGTCGAGGAGCTGGTGGCGCGCTTCCAGAAGGACCACGACGACTACAACTCGATCATGACCAAGGCCCTCGCCGACCGGCTGGCCGAGGCGCTGGCGGAGCTGCTGCACAAAGAGGCGCGGGCGCAGTGGTACATCCCGGACGAGTCGCTCACGCCGGAGGAGCTGATCCGCGAGCAGTACCGCGGCATCCGCCCCGCGCCCGGCTATCCGGCCTGTCCCGACCACAGCGAGAAGCGGACGCTCTTCAACCTGCTCGAGGCCGAGGAGCTCGGCATCCGGCTGACGGAGAGCTTCGCCATGATGCCCGCCGCCTCGGTGAGCGGCCTGTACTTCGCCCACCCCGAGTCGCGCTACTTCTCGGTGGGGAAGATCGGGAAGGATCAGGTGGCCGATTACCAGCGGCGCAAGGACGTGCCGCTGGCCATCGCGGAGCGGTGGCTCGGGCCGAATCTGGCGTACGAGCCGGAAGAAGAGCTGGTGTCATCCTGAGCCCCGAAGACGGCGAAGGATCCGTACCTTCAGGCGCGGCGCAAGATCGATACGGATCCTTCGCCGTCTTCGCGGCTCAGGATGACAGTTGGCCGCCTATTGCGGCACGCTAGTATCGCCGAGGTCCGCGTGCACCTGCTGCACGACGACGTGGTCGAACTGGCCGACCGGCGAGTCGAAGTGCGCGGTCAGGCGCAGCGTCACCGGCCCGTTCGCGCCGAGGATCGTCACGTCCTCGATCACGCCCGGGGCCCAGAACTCCACCACGTCGTAATGGTCGGGCTGGATGACGGTCTGGAACGGGCGGGAGGTGCTGGGCAGGCGGTAGGCGCCCGAGCCGAGAGAGACGATGTCGATGCGCTTGAGGGTGATCGGCTCGCCCGCGCGGTTGGCCACGCGCAGCCGGTACTTCAGCGGGATGCCGCCTTCCACGTGGCGAGCGGCAGAGGGGACGGTGCTGACCTGCTGGAGGACCAGCTCCGGCTCGGCGAGCTTGACCTTCGCCTTGCCCAAGCCGCTGTCGGATTTGCTCGAGGCGCAGCCGGCCAGGAGAAGCGCGGCGAGAGAAAGAGCGAGAGAGATTCGCTTCATGGTGAGATTCGCAAGCGCGCGCTAGGGCCAGGAATTTCACGCTTACAAAAATGTAGGGCCGGCTCTCTAGCCGGCCCCATATCGATGCTGGGCCGGCTGGAGAGCCGGCCCTACATTTTTCATGTCACTTCACGTAGCTGAGCATTTCCTTCGCCGTGGCGGCGTCCTTCCCCTTCGGGTCGAGCTCGAGGTACTTCTCCAGGTTCGTCTTCGCATCGGCGTTCTTGCCGGCGCGGACATAGATCATCCCCAGCTCGTAGTAAGCGGCCGCGAACTTCTCGTCGACCGCCACCGCCTGCTTGAGCAGAGGCTCGGCCTCGGCGTCCTTGCCCGCGTTGAGCAGCTTCGCCGCGTCATTGAAGAGCACCGCCGCGTTGGCCGGCATCTTCTTCTTCGCCTCGGCCGCCTTGGCCTTCTCGCCCGTGGCCGTGTAGGCCTCGTAAAGCACCGAGTACATGTCGGTCTCGTCCGGGTCGAGCGCGATGGCCTTGGCCCAGTCTTTCTGACGGACGTACAGCTTGGCCAGCGCCTGCCAGCCGGTCACGAGCTCCGGCTTCGCCGCGACAGCTTCCTCGATCTTGGCGATGCCGCCGGCGACATTCCCCTCGTTGGCCATCGTCGCCCCCTCGTTGAAGGCGGCGGTCGACGGGTCCGGCTTGGGCGCCGCGGCCGGGCGGGCGACAGTGGTCGTCGTTGCGCCGAGCGGCGCGAGCGGGATGTCCTTGTCGTTCTTCTCCGGGGCGAGCTTCAGCTTCACCGCCGCCTCCTTGTACGACTGGTGGCCCGGCGCCGCGTAGGTGAAGTCGTAGCGGATCGTGCCGTCGATGACGAAGATCGCGTACGAGCCGTCCTTCGGGTTGACCTTGTAGTCCTGCTTGAAGGTCTTCCCCTCGATGGCCTGGACGGTGATGACCGCATCCTTCAGCGGCTCCTTGGTGACCGCGTCGATGATCTTTCCGGTGGCCCGGGCCTCACCGACAGCGAATGCGTTCGAAGCGAACGCGGCAAGAACCAGTGCGCCAAGCGCGAGTGATCTCCGCATCGTGATGTCTCCTGTTTTGGTTGATGTTCCGGGTGTGTGAACGGTTCCGAAACCAAGAGGATTCCGACGGCCGAGCCCGGCCGGTACGGCCGGCTGCGCTGGTTGGCCCAGCCTCGGCGACCCCACGTGCCCTAACGGCTGGGCCCGTCAATCAAAGCTCAGATACGTCTGGTCTTTCAAGCCCTTTTCGTAATCCTGCAGCAGGCGCATCCCCTCGCCGGGGCGCATCACGTCGGCCTTGATGGCGGCGTCGATCTGCTGCTTCATCCGCTTCTCCAGGTCCCGCCAGTCGTACTGCGTCATGGCCAGGACCTCGCCGATCGACTGGCCGGGGATCTCCTCCTCGATGTAGAAGCCGCTCTCCTCGTCCGGGTCGAGGAAGACGTGGACCTCGTTCACGCGGCCGAAGAGGTTGTGGATGTCGCCCATGATGTCCTGGTAGGCGCCGGTGAGAAAGATGCCGAGATAGTAGGGCTGGTCGCCGCGCAGATCGTGCAGCGGCAGCGTCTCGCGGACGTCCTGCAGGTCGATGTACTTCGAGACCTTGCCGTCCGAGTCGCAGGTGATGTCCACCAGCGTCGATTCGAGCTGCGGCCGCTCGTTCAGACGATGGATGGGGACGATGGGGAACAGTTGCCCGAGGGCCCAGTGATCGAGGAGCGACTGAAAGACGGAGAAGTTGCAGATGTGCTGGTCGGCCAGCTCGATCTTCAGGTTCTTGACGTCCTCCGGCACTTCCTCCGGATCCATCTTCTTCACGAGCTGGTCGATGCGCTCGGCGATCTGCCAGTAGAGCGACTCCACGCGCGCCTTCACGTCCAGCCCGAGCCGGCCGACCTCGAACTGGTTCTGGGCCAGCTCCTTGATCTGGGTCAGGTCGTGCCACGCCTCGGCCAGCTTCGACTCGGTCAGCGTCTGGTCGATGTCGATCAGCTCGCGCACGAACTTGTGGTCGGCGGCCTTCACCTCGCGCGGCTCGAGCGGCGTCTTCTCGATCGCGCCGAAGGCCTGCACCACGAGCACGGAGTGATGGGCGACGATGGCCCGGCCCGACTCCGAGACGATGTTCGGGTGCGGCACCTTCTCGTCGTCGCAGACGTCCATGATGTTGTAGACCACGTCGCGCGCGTACTCGCCCACCGTGTAGTTCATCGAGGAGTGGAAGGTCGAGCGCGAGCCGTCGTAGTCGATGGCCAGTCCGCCACCGACGTCGAGGTACTCCAGCGGGTGCCCCGCCTTGTGCAGCTTGGCGTAGTACATGGCCGCCTCGCGCACGGCGCGCTTAATGGTGTGGATGTCCGGGATCTGCGAGCCGATGTGGAAGTGGAGGAGCTTGAAGGCCGACTCCATCTTCGCCTCGCGCAGGATGTCGATCGCCTCCAGGATCTCGGCCGTGGAGAGGCCGAACTTCGCATGCTCGCCGCCGGAGGTGGCCCACTTGCCGGCGCCCTTCGAGAGCAGCCGCACGCGCATGCCGATCCACGGCTCGACGTTCATCTCGGACGCGATCTTCGTGATCTGCCGGATCTCGGAGAGCTTCTCCGCGATGACGATGACCTTCTTCCCCAGCCGCCGCCCGAGCATGGCCATCCGGATGTAGCTCGCGTCCTTGTAGCCGTTGCAGACGATGAGCGACTCGGGGTCCTGATGGACGGCCAGACCGGCGAAGATCTCCGGCTTCGACCCCACCTCCAGCCCGTAGTTGAACGGCTTGCCGGCGTCGAGGATCTCCTCCACCACTTCCCGGAGCTGGTTGACCTTGATCGGAAACACGCCCCGGTACGAGCCGCGGTAGTTGTGCTCCGCGATGGCCCGGGAGAAGGCGCCGTTGAGAGCCTCGACGCGGTGCCGCACGAGATCCTGAAAACGGATGAGGAGCGGCGTCTGCAGGTTGAGCTTCTGCGCCTCCCGCAGCGCGTCGATGATCGGCACGGAGATCCCCTGCTCCTGCAGCGGCGCGACGGTGAGGTCGCCGCTCGGGCTCACGCCGAAGTAGCCGCCGCCCCAGCGGTCGATCATGTAGAGCGACGCCGAGTCGTCGGCCGTCCAGTCGTTGGCGGGGTCGAACTGCTGCGGATTCGCTTCCATCGTTTCGCGCAGAATAAAGCAAATCAGGCGCGAGAGAATTCTGCGTCGTCGATGCGCTCGATTTCGTCTCGCGTAAGGGTGATCTTCGCCGCCTTTGCGCTGTCCTCAGCATGCTCGACCGTGCGCGCGGCGGGGATCGGGATCACCGTACTCCCCTTCGAGCGGACCCAGGCGATGACCACCGCGTGCACCGACGCGTCATGCGCCGCGGCGATGGGCCAGAGCACCTCGAACTCCGGCAGCTTCTTGGCCAGCCGCCCCCCGCCCACGGGACTGTAGGCGAGGAAGGCGATGTCTTCCTTCGTGCAGTGCTCCGCGACCGGGATCGACTCGCGGAAGTAGGGATTGAGGCGGTTCTGCACGGAGACGATCGGCACGATGCGCCGCGCCTGTTCGATCTCCTTGACCGACACGTTGCTCAGACCGACGTGCTCGATCTTTCCGTCGCGCTGCAGCTCGGCCAGCGTCTCGACGCTGCGCTCGAACGGCACGCGCGGATCGGGCGCGTGGAGCTGGTAGAGCCAGATCTGCTCGACCTCCAGCGCGCGGAGGCTGCGCTCGCAGGCCTCGCGGAGATGCTGCGGCGAGGCGTCGTTCGTCCAGGCGCCGCGCGGCCGGCGCAGGCCGCCTTTCGTCGCCACGCGCACGTCGTCCCGGCCTTTGATCGCCGAGGCGATGAGGCGCTCGTTGTGCCCGATGTCGGAGTCGTCGAGACAGTAAACGTCCGCCGTGTCGATGAGCGTCAGGCCGGCGTCGATCGCCGCACCGATCACCCGCTGCCCAACATCCTCGGGCGGGCGCCCCTGGATGGATAAAGGCATGGCGCCGAAACCGATGGGAGGAAGATCTTGCAGTGTCATCCTGAGCCCCGCAGAGGGCGAAGGATCTCGTGGCAAGCGCCAGCAGATCCTTCGCCGTCTTCGCGGCTCAGGATGACACGGATAGCGTCTTCCTCACCACCCGGCCGGGTGGCATGTCGTGGGTGAACATCTCCAGCGCGGCGCGGACGACGCGCTTGTGCGTCTCGCGCTCGCCGGCGCGGCCGACGATGCGGCCGATCTCGCTCACGTCCGTGGTCATGGCCCGGGGCGGGCGGACGGACTCCGTCGCCGCGGGCGAGGCGCTGATGATGAGCGTCGGCATGCCCCGGGCCTCGATCTCCCGGGCCAGGTTGCCGATGGAGCGGTGGCAGGTCTCCGGGCAGCCGGCGGTGAGCACCACGAGCTTCGTCTTCGAGCGCTCCACTTTGTCCGCGAGCTCCGGGAAGGTCTGTTCGTACAGCTCGCGCAGGCGCGTGGTGAACCCGTAGCTGTAGTGCTTGTCGTTCAGGCCGGCGATCACTCCCTCCGCGGCGAGCTCGCGCAGCGAGTCGATGGGGAAGACGATGTTCGGATCGGCGTCCGCCTCGCTGTGGTCATAGTGATGATGGGCGATGCGCAGCGACGAGGCCTCCGTCGCCGCGGGGATGATCCGGTAGCTGATGTCGCCCGGGTCTTCGGTCGGGAACGACTCCTGGTCCGACAGGTAAACGCCCGTCGCGGAGACGAGCGTGACGATGGCCGTGGCCAGGTCCTTGTCGAACGGCGTGAAGGGGACACAACGGCGGGAGATGGTCAACATTTTTTTTTAGCTCACAGGTCACAGCTCACAGCTCACAGGGGGTATGGCGAGAAGGCTCTTTCGGTCTCCCTGTGAGCTGTGACCTGTGAGCTGTGAGCTATCCGTGAGTGTGAGCTTTGTGCCTCATTGAAAAAGCGGCGGGCCCGTGGACGGCCCGCCGCACGGTGCTAATCGAGCTCGCGAAGGACTTCGAGAATCTGCGCGTTCTCCGGCGCCTCAGAGATGTCGTGCACGTCGATGTAGCGCACGATGCCCTCCTTGTCGACGACGACGATGGCGCGCTCGCAGATCCCCTTGTCCTCTTTCCAGACGCCGTATTTCTTCGACACTTCGCCCTTCGGGTGGAAGTCGGCGAGGAGGGGGTAGCGCTCGATGTTGCCGAGCGATTTTGCGAATGCTACGTGAGAAGGAACGCTGTCGACCGAAACGCCCACGACCTGGGCGTCATACCGTTCAAAGTCGGCCATCTCGGCCTCATATCCCGGCATCTGCACGGTTCAGACAGGGGTCCAGTCGAGTGGGTAAAAAACGATGACGACGTTCTTTTTGCCCCGCATGTCGCTGAGCTTGAACGTCTCGCCGCCGCGATGACCCGGAAGGGTGAAGTCGGGGGCCTGGTCGCCCACCTTCAGCGTCTTCGTTTCGTTCGCGACGGATTTTCTTCCGAAGCTGACTGCCATCGGGAGATCCTCCTTTTCCATTGATGTCCGCGCCTGGGGTCCACGCCCCGCGCGGCAGTGCTGCGCATTCTAGTGTCGGGTGGTGGTCGTGGTGGTGGTCGTCGTGGTGGTGGCTGTCGTCCCGGTAGTCGTCGTCGTGGTCGTGGTGGTCTTCTCCCGAACCTCCCGCCCCGCTTTCTGCAGCGCGGTCCCGGTCGCCTCGGCCGCCTTCGCCGCCCCCTCCTTCACTTCCTTGCCCACCACTTTGGCCTGTTCCTTCGCCTTCTCCGCGGCCGCCTTCGCCTCGGGCGTCGGCGTGACGACCTTGTAGGTGTCCTCTCCGGTCTTCTCCACCTTGCAGCCGAACGCAACGAGCGCGAGGATGAGAATCAATGACGTCTTCATGACCGAACCTCCAGCATTCGCAGAGGGAAGCAAGGGGCGAGCCGGAGCGTTTTGCGCATTTCCATGACCGACCAGGACAGACTGATTCAGGGGATGGCGGAGAACGGCGACTTCCGCATCCTCGCCGCGCAGACGACGCACACCATCGAGACCGCCCGCGAGCTGCTCGATCTCGCTCCCGTCGCCACCGACGCCCTCGGACGCGCGCTGACCGGCTCGCTGCTGCTGGCGCGCCTCCTCGACAAACACGTCAAAAGCCAGTACGTGACGCTCCGCTTCGAAGGCAACGGCCCCCTCGGCACGCTCATCGCCGAGGGGACGGTGGCCGGCCATGCCCGCGGTTACGTCGAGAACGGCGTCCCGCCCGACCCCTCGCTCGACGTCCCGCGCGCCATCGGCCACGGGAAACTGACCGTGATCCGCGGCACGCCGCCCGTCGGCAGGCCGTACACCTCGCAACTGACCCTCGGCGGCAGCGGCGTCGCTCAGGAGCTGACGCGCTACCTCCTTCGCTCCGAGCAGATCCACTCGGCGGTCCTCCTCGGCGTGCTGAACCGGCGGGAAGGCGTCGCCGCCGCGGGCGGCATCATCATCCAGACGTTTCCCCACGCGACGGAGGAGTCGATCGCCCGCGTCGAGGCGCGCATCAAGGAGGCACCGCCGCTCTCCACACTGCTGGAGAAGATGCCGATCGAGGACGTCGTCGCCCAGGTGCTGCACGGCCTCGACTACAAGCAGCTCGACCCCAGCTTCGACGTGCCGCTCAGCTACACCTGCCCCTGCAGCCGCGAGCGCGCCCTCGCGCCGCTGCAGCTCTTCGGGCCGGACGAGCTGGGGGAGATGATCGACGAGGGGGGCACCGAGGTGGTCTGCCAGTTCTGCGGCCGCAAGTACACGTTCGGGGTGGATGATCTGCTGTCGTTGCACGCCACGCCGGACGCCTAGGTGTCATCCTGAGCCGCGAAGACGGCGAAGGATCTCCCGGCAAGCGCGAGGAGATCCTTCGGCGTCTTCGCGCCTCAGGATGACACTACAATCCGCACCCATGCGATCCGTCATCACCGGCTCCGGCATCGGCATCCCGAAGAACGTCGTCAAGAACGAAGTGCTGAGCCGGATCATGGACACGTCCGATGAATGGATCCGGACGCGCAGCGGCATCGAGCAGCGCCACTACGCCGAGCCGGGGGAAGGATCGGCCGAGCTGGGGATGATCGCGGCGCGCAACGCGCTGGCGGCGGCGGAGCGGCAGACGGGCGACATCGACGCGCTCGTCTTCGCCACCATGACCCCGAACTATTTCTTCCCCGGCAACGGACCGGTGGTGCAGGCGAAGATGGGCTTCGGCGAGATTCCGACGTTCGACATCCGCCAGCAGTGCTCCGGTTTCCTCTACGGCCTCGACCTGGCCGACTCGCTGATCCGGAGCGGCAAGCACCGGCGGGTGCTGCTCATCGGCGCCGAGGTGCATACGCCGTTCATGCCGTGGGAGAAGGGCTGGGACATCACCATCGGCCGCGGCACGGGGGAGATCTCGCCGGAGGACTACGCGGCGAACACGGCCATCCGCGATCGGACGGTGCTCTTCGGCGACGGCGCCGGGGCGGTGGTCGTCGAGGCGTCGGAGAACGGCGAGCGCGGGCTGCTGGCCACGAAGCTGTTCACGGACGGCGGCAACATCGAGGCGCTGTACGTGCCGGGCGTCGGGTTCCGGCAGCGGCCGTACGTCAGCCACGAGCAGGTCGAGGCGGGCGACCCGATCCCGGTGATGGAAGGGCGGGCGGTGTTCAAGGAAGCGGTCTCGCGCATGCCGGCCGCGGTGCGCGCGGTCTGCGCCGAGGCCGGCGTGCAGGTGGAGGATATCGACGTGCTGATCATCCACCAGGCGAACCTGCGCATCGTGGAAGGCGTGGCCAAGCAGCTCGGACTGCCGTCGGAAAAAGTGCCGCACAACATCGAGCGCTACGGGAACACCACCGCCGGCACGCTGCCCATCCTCTACCACGAGTGCGTCGTGGAGGGGCGGATCCGGCCGGGCATGCTGGTCTGCTTCACCGCGCTGGGATCGGGGCTGCACTGGGGGGCGGCGTTGTATCGGGCTTAATCCCGCAAATACGTTTCCATCAACCGGGCGTTCTCGTCCATCGCCTTGATCTGCACCCAGTAGGCGCGGCCGTACATCACCAGCGACCCGACGGCGAGCAGGTCGTGAAGCCAGCGCGGCGTCTTGCCGCTCGCCACCCCGCCGCCCATGATGAACGCCACCATCAGCACGACCATGGCGTAGAGCGCGGCGGGGAAGACGCGCGATTTGAAGTCCTTCGTCCGCTGCACCACGGCCGCGTCGTTGTTCGCCTTCTCCTTGATCTCCTTCCCGGTGCCGATGAAGAAGAACATCGTCATCGATTGGGAGAAGAGCCCGACCACCACCGTGGCCAGGGCGAAGAAGATGTGCTGCGCGTAGTGGCCGGGGGCGGCGAAGAAGCCGACGACCATCGTGGAGATGAGGCCGGCGATGGTGAGCAGCGTGGTGATCAACAGGAATTGGGCCATCGGGAGCGCAATGCTAGACTCGCCCGCCGTGGCGAACAAGACGAGTTATCGCGATTCCGGCGTCGACATCGACGCGCAGGACGAGGCGTTGCGGGAGGTCCGGCGCATCGCCCGCGGCACCTTCACCCCCAGCGTCATCTCCGACATCGGCTCGTTCGGCGGCCTCTTTCGCGCTTCGTTCGAAGGCATCGAGAAGCCGATCCTCGTCTCCTCGACGGACGGCGTCGGGACGAAGCTGCGCGTGGCCCAGGCCATGCGCATCCACGACACGGTCGGCTACGACCTGGTCTGCCATTGCGTGAACGACATCCTCGTGCAGGGGGCGCGTCCGCTCTTCTTCCTCGACTACTACGCCACCGGCAAGCTCCGCCCGCCGGTGATGACGGACGTGATCCGGGGGATGGCCCGCGCCTGCAGCGAGAACGGCGCGGCGCTCATCGGCGGCGAGACGGCGGAGATGCCCGGCTTCTACGCCGAAGACGACTACGACATCGCCGGCTTCATCGTCGGCGTCGTCGACGAGAAGCACCTCCTCGACGGCAAGGCCGTCCGGGAGGGCGACGTCCTAGTCGCTCTCCCCTCAGCCGGCCTGCACACGAACGGCTACTCGCTCGCCAGACGCATCCTCTTCGACGAGCTGGGCCACGACCATCAGACCGTGCTGCCGGAGATCGGCAAGATCGGCGAGGCCCTCCTCGCGCCGCACATCTCGTACCTCAAGCCGCTCCTGCCGCTCATCGAGGAGGATGCGGTGCACGCGCTGGCGCACATCACCGGCGGCGGCCTGACGGACAACGTCCCGCGCGTCCTCCCCGAGAACCTCGACGCCCGCATCCGCCTCGGCGCGTGGCCTGTGCCGCCGCTCTTCCGGCTGCTGTTCGAGAAGGGGGGCGTCGACCGCGACGAGATGCTGCGCGTCTTCAACATGGGCATCGGCATGGTGATGATCGTCGGGCCGGACCGCGTCGACGCCGTGTCGAAGCACTTCAGCCGCATCCGGCAGCCGTTCTACTTCGTCGGGAACGTGGTGAAGGGGAGCGGACGGGTGCAGTACGACGTGCCGCCCACCGGCTTCGCCAGTTGGATCGAATGAAGCTCGCCGTGCTGCTCTCGGGCCGCGGCTCGAACTTTGCCGCGATCCATCAGGCGATTGCCGACGGCCGTTTGGACGCGCGCATCGTCGTCGTGATCTCCAACCGCGCCGATGCGCCGGGCATCGAGCGGGCGCGGGAGTGGGGCTACGACGCGCACGTCATCGAGCATCGCGCCTTCCCCACGCGCGCCGCGCATGAGGAGGAGGTGCTGCGCATCCTGGCCGAGCACGAGCCGGACGTCGTCGCGCTGGCCGGTTACATGCGCCTCCTCAGCCCGGCGTTCGTCGCCGCCTACCCGAGCCGCATCGTGAACATCCACCCGTCGCTGCTGCCGTCGTTCCCCGGCCTCGACGCGCAGGCCCAGGCGCTCGCGCACGGCGTCAAGGTCTCGGGCTGCACGGTGCATCTGGTGGACGAGAACCTCGACGCCGGCCCGATCCTCGTCCAGCGCTGCGTGCCGGTGCTGGAGGGGGACACGGTAGAGACGCTGAGCGCGCGCATCCTCGAGCAGGAGCACGAGGCCTACGTGGAGGCGTTGCGGTTGCTCATCAGAACGGCCAGAACGCCTTCCATCCCGGCTGCTTCTCCACCGCGGCCTGCGTAGCGCCGGGGACGGTGGCCACCTGCTGGCCGTTCACCGTCACCACCACGTTCCCCGCGGGCTGGCCCGCTTTCACCGGGGCGGTGAGGGCGACGGGCGCGAAGTTCACCTTCACGTTCTTGTCCTCGCCGCGCTTGACCATCGTCACCGCGTCGGCCGTGGCCACCACCGGGACGGTCTTCGCCCGCCCGTTGCTGACGTTCGCCTGGCCCACCACGTCGCCTTTCTTCACCGGCTTGAGCACGCGGTAGTTGGCGAACGTCTCGTTGAAGAGGCGCTGGGCGATGCCGAAGGAGCTGAGCGGACCGCGCGACGGCTTGGCGCCCATCACGACGGCCACGAGCTCCATGTCGCCACGCTTGGCCGAGGCGGTGACGCAGTAGCCGGCCGGACCGGAGTAGCCGGTCTTGATGCCGGTGGCCGCGTCGTAGTAGTCGGGCGACTTCGGATTGATGAGGTGGTTCGGGTTGTAGATCTTCTCCAGCGTGCCGTTCTGGAACGGCATCTCCGGGATGACGGCGAGCTGGCGCATGAACGGGTGCTTCATCAGCTCCGTGCCGAGGACGGCCAGATCGTAGGCGCTCATCTGATCGATGTGCGTCGGGTTGTCCTTGCTCGGCAGTCCATGCGGATCCCAGAACTCCGTCTCCTTGAGGCCGAGCTCCTGGGCGCGCTTGTTCATCAGGTCCGCGAACGCCTCGTTCGAGCCGGCGATCTTCTCCGCCAGCGCGGCCGCGGCGTCGTTCGCCGACTGGATCATGGTGGCGATGACGAGGTTCTTCACCGGCCAGACGCTGCCCGCTTTCAAATAAACCTGCGAGCCGCCCATCTTGCTGGCACGGGCGGAGATGTTCACCGGCGAGTCCCACTGCAGTTGGCCGTCGCGGATCGCTTCCACGGTGAGGAGAAGGGTCATCATCTTGGCCATGGAGGCGGTGGGGAGCTTGACGTGTGCGTTCTCCTCGAACAGCACGCGTTTGGAGTTGGGCTCCATCACGATCACGGCCGTGTAGCCCTTGCCGGTCGTGTCGACCTGCGCCCCTTTCGCGGTGCCGGTCCCTTCCTCCTGAGCCAGGAGCGGCATGGCGAGCGCGAGGGCGAAGAGAGCAGACAAACAACGTTTCATGAATGGACTCCTGACGGTATTCTCGCGAGCGCTAGGTGCACGGCTCGTACCACGCGCGGCGGCGCGCGGCGCTCAGACCGCGGCCTTCGCGCGCTTCTTGCCGGAGCGGGAAGTACGGGGGATGGAGCCGATGACGGTCCAGTCGTGCTTGTGCACGACGACCGGCTCCTGCGACTTCGGCCAGAGGTCGATGGGGATGTAGTAGTAGCCGTCGCCGAGGACGCGCGACTTGATGGCCAGGTCGCGCATGCTCTTGCACAGCCCCTTCTTGCCGCGGATCGCGCTCCGCTCGACGACGATTCCCGTCGTCTCGCCGATACCTTGATAAATGCTGATCTCCGCGCAGAGTGAATTGACCAACGTCATGACTGCCTCATGTGTACAAATGTGTCCGAAGGGGTGGTAAAGCAAGAGTCATGCTCGCTTTCGCTCGCATGCATTGAGAATTGAGAATTGAGAATTGAGAATGCCCCACCCGCCCCATTCTCAATCCTCAATTCTCAATTCTCAATTCGGCCACCCTGCCCGAACGTACGGTTCCTCCGGGAGCCGCGGCAGCACACAATGGCCTCGTATGGCTGACAAACCAAAGGCTCCCTTCCGCGTCATTGCCCGCGACGCGTGGGACGTCGTCTGGCGCGCCCGCCGCCGGCTGCTCCTCGGCACCCCCCTGATGCTGATGAATCGCCTGGCCGGCCTGGCCATGCCGCTCATCACCAAGCGCCTCATCGACGACGTGATCACGAAGCACCACTACGACCTGCTCTGGAAGCTCGTCGCCATCGGCGGCGGCGCCGCGCTGGTCTCCGCCGCCACGGAGTACTCGCTGGCCCAGATCCTCGGCCTGGCAGCGCAGCGCTCCATCACCGAGTTGCGCAAGAAGCTGCAGCAGCACGTGCAGCGGCTGCCGGTGCGCTACTTCGACGCCACCAAGAGCGGTGCGCTCGTCTCGCGGGTGATGAACGACGCGGAAGGCATCCGCAACCTGGTCGGCACCGGCCTGGTGCAGCTCTTCGGCGGCCTGGTGACCGCGACGATCGCCATCGGCTGCCTTTTCTATCTCAACGTCCGCCTGGCCTCGATGATCTTCGCCACCCTCTTCCTCTTCGCCGGCATCCTCTTCTGGGCCTTCAACACCGTCCGTCCGCTGTTCAAGAAGCGGGGCGAGCTGAACGCGCAGATCACCGGGCGCCTGAGCGAAGGCTTGCAGGGCATCCGCGTGGTCAAGGCCTACCGCGCGGAGAAGCACGAGGCGCGCGTCTTCGCCGGCGGCGTGCATGAGCTGCTGCGGAGCGTGGTGAAGACGATGCGCACCGTCTCCGGCGTCGGCGCGCTGACGAACCTCCTGGTGGGCATCGTCGGCATCGTGGTCCTGATCGTCGGCGGACGGGAGGTCATCGCCGGCCGGATGTCCCTCGGCGGCCTGATCTCCTTCCTGATGTTCCTCGGCCTGATCGTCATCCCCATCGTGCAGATCGTGGCCATCGGCACACAGCTCTCCGAGGCGTTTGCGGGGCTGGAGCGGATCCGGGAGGTGATGGAGGAGAAGACGGAGGATGCCGAGGATCCGTCGAAGCCGCACGTGGAGGCGATCGCGGGGGACGTGGAGTTCCGGGACGTGGAGTTCGAGTACGCGTCGGGCGTGCCGGTGCTCAAAGGCGTCAGCTTCATGGCGGGAGCGGGGCGGTCGACGGCGCTCGTCGGCCCGTCCGGATCGGGCAAGAGCACGCTCATCTCGCTCGTCGCGGCCTTCCACCGCCCGACCGGCGGCGACATCCTCATCGATGGCCGCGATCTGAACGACTTCCGCCTGGCGGACTACCGCAGCCACATCGGCATCGTGCCGCAGGACTCCTTCCTCTTCGCCGACTCCATCTACGACAACATCGCCATGGGCAACCCGCGGGCGAGCCGGGAGGAAGTGCTGCGCGCGGCGCGCATCGCCCACGTGGACGAGTTCGCGGAGGGGTTCGCGGACAAGTACGAGACGGTGGTCGGCGAGCGGGGGGTGAAGCTCTCCGGCGGGCAGAAGCAGCGGGTGGCGATCGCCCGGGCCATCGTGGCCAACCCGCGCATCCTCATCCTCGACGAGGCGACGTCGTCGCTCGACAGCGAGAGCGAGGCGCTCATCCAGGACGGCCTCAACGCGCTGATGCGCGGCCGGACGACGTTCGTCATCGCCCACCGCCTCTCGACGGTGCGCAACGCGGATCAGATCCTCGTCCTCGAGGAGGGCCTCATCACCGAGCGCGGCACGCACGGCGAGCTGATGGCCATGGGCGGCAAGTACCGCGCGCTGTACGAGAAGCAGTACGGGGTGGAGATCAACCGCTTCGTCAACGCCGGGGAGGAGCTGGAGGACATCGCGGTCTCTTAGTTACTAGTTGCTGGTTGTTGGTAGAACCTGGTGTGCCGACCTGCACGAAGGCACACCAGGTTCTACTAACAACCAGCAACCAGCAACTACGCCTTCAGCTCGACGCTCCAGTACGCCTCATCCAGGAAGTTCTTCCAGATCTCCGGATACGTCCGTCCCTGCAGCCGGTGCAGCGGGTGCCACTTCGGGCGGGCCGGGTGACGGATGAGGCGGATCTCGCACTCGGAGAGTAGCTTGTTCCCCTTCCGCACGTTGCACGGCAGGCAGGCGCAGACGACGTTCTCCCAGGTCGACTTGCCGCCGCGGGAGATGGGGATCACGTGGTCGAGCGAGAGCTCGGAGCTCGAGAACTTCCTGCCGCAGTACTGGCAGCGGTTCTGGTCGCGCAGATAGATGTTGCCGCGGGAGAACTTCACCTCCTGCCGGGGCATCCGGTCGAAGACCAGGAGCTGGACGACATGAGGGATGAGGATGTTGCGGCTGGGGGTGACGACGTAGTGGTCCTCGGGCTGGACCGGGATGTCCATCCAGTTCTCGAAGTCGTAGGTGCGGTACTGGGAGTCGACGGCGCGGACCTGCCCCTTGTACAGGAGCGTCAGCGCTCTGCGCACCGACGTGATCTGCACGGCTTGGAAGACCCGGTTCAGGACCAGCACGTGACCGTCGAGCATGTTCACCCTCCCAACACACAGCGCGACGATCGTGTTTCCGTCGATGATCGCTTCTGAGGCGGGCAGGTGACATGATACACCCCCGGCCGGCACCGACGCGGAGCGGCCGGCGTTGCAAAAACCGCTCATTTCCGACATAGTTAGCAGCCAGACGAATTGCGAACCAGCTCTTTCGAGCGGCGCGAGCCGGTCGTGAGCGGCCGGGTTATCGGGTGTGGTTTTTGGGAGGCTTGCATGCGCGTTTTGTCACGGATCGCTCTGGTCGTCCTCGTCGCTGTCCTCGCCGTTCCCTCGTTCGCCGATCACTTCACTGCTGAATGCCCGCTGACGCAGGTTGGCCAGAACCCGGCCATCACCGCGTTCGTCCAGTCGCCGCACGGCGTCTTCCGCTCCGGCTCGCAGGTGTACGTCCTGCGCGGGCAGTCGCTCACCACCTACACGGTCACGGACCTGGGCGACATGCAGATCGCCCGCGAGGACTTCATCGGGGCCCTCGGCGCGCGCGAGCAGAACGGCGGCGTCGCCTTCAGCAACGGCTTCCTCTTCCTGAGCAGCGAGGCCGGGCTGGAGATCTTCGACCTGCGCAACGTCCGCCCCGGCGGCAGCGCGCCGCTCCTCGTCTCGCGCACCGCGGGCCTGCACTACCGCCGCCTGGCCGTGAACGGCAACCTCCTCGCCGGCCTCTATCCGGCCAGCGATCTCCCCTGCTTCACCGACAATCCGATCCAGTTGAACGATCCCTGCTTCAACCAGATCGACATCTACAACATCGCCAGCCTGACCGCGCCGACGCGCATCAGCTCCATCTCCACGCGCGACTCCGGCCTCTTCGTCGGCTTCAACGACATCGCCTTCAACTTCGGCTTCCTCGTCGCCACCGGTGTCGGCGGCACGTTCGCCTTCAACCTCGCGAACCCCTCCATGCCGGCCACGACCGCCTTCGTCCTCGATCCCGGCACGTTCCTGGTCAGCAACGGCGGGAACCTGGTGGGCGTCGGCGACGCGGGCTCGATCACGGTCTACGGCTTCACCTCCGGCGGCGGCCTGAACACGTTCGCCACCTACAACATCCCGCCGTATCTGACCATCGACCGCTCCAATCCGATCATGTTCCATCCCCAGGCGTGGTTCGACGACCCGAACGGACGGCTGGTGACGATCATCGACGAGCTCGACCCGCAGACGCTGCAGCCGGCGCGGTCGATCGCTTTCGACGTGTTCGACTTCACCGTGCCGATGTTCGAGAACTCCGCGCCGCGCATCTACGAGACGCTGACGATGCTCACCACGGACGAGATCAAGTACAACCCGGTCTCGGTCGGTCCGCTGGTGTACGTGGTGGGCGACCGCAGCGGCCTGCAGACGTGGGGCGCCTGCGCGCAGATCGCCGGGCAGATCGAGTGGGACGGTCCGCAGGCGCTCTTCTGCGGCGGCACGGAAGTCCACGGCTGGGTCACCGGGACGGAGAAGGTGACGGCGGTGGAGCTCTTCCTCGACGGCGCCTCGCTCGGACCTGCCTCCCTGGCCGGCCCGCCGCGCATCGACATCAGCTCGCGCACGCCGGTGGCGACGTGGCGCGTGGCCGTCAATCTCGATACGACCCCGCGCGGCGACCACCTCCTGCGCGCCGTCGGGACCGACTCGGCCGGCAACCGCCGCCAGTTCGCCAGCCAGCGCGTCTTCTTCCCCGGGCCGGGGGCGAATTGCACGAACAGGCGGAGGGTGACGGCTCGCTAAGGTGTCATCCTGAGCCCCGAAGAGGGCGAAGGATCCGTACCGATCTCGCACTGCGCCTGACGGGTACGGATTCTTCGCTTCGCTCAGAATGACACGATGCTTTCCGCCGCGGCGCGACGATCTCGCGCCGCGGTAATCGGCCTCCCCACCACGATGTAGCTCGCCCCCGCCGCGATGGCCTCCGCGGGGGTGAGCGTCCGCCGCTGGTCGCCCGCGTCGCTTCCTTCCGGGCGGATGCCGGGCGTCACGATCACAAAGTCCTCGCCGCATGCGGCGCGGATGGCCTGGATCTCCAGCGGCGAGGCCACCACGCCGCGCAGGCCGGCGCGCTGCGCCAGCTTCGCCAGCCGCACGGCGTTCTCGACCGCCGTCCCCGCGAAGCCGATTTGCGCGAGCTCCGGCTCGTCGAGGCTCGTCAGCACCGTCACGCCGAGCACGAGCAGTTCCGAAGGCGCGGCCTCGGCGCAGGCGCGGAGCATCGCCTCGCCGCCCGCCGCATGCACGGTGAGCATCGCCGCGCCAAGCCCAGACGCCTCGGCCACCGCGTGCTTCGCCGTGTTCGGGATGTCATGCAATTTGAGATCGAGGAACACCTTCTCCCCCCGCCCCACCACCTCCCGGACGATCGACGGGCCGTTGGCCACGAAGGCCTGCAGACCGAGCTTGAACATGCCCACCGCGCCGCGCAGCTCGTCCACCAGGCGGAGGATTTCTTCGCGCTCGGAAAGGTCGACGGCGACGATGAGGCGGTCACGGCTTTGCATCGCATCGCTATGATAGCGACCGCCGCATGGACAAGTTCGCAATCGCCCGCGCCCTCGCCGAAATCTCCTCGTACCTCGAGCTGAGCGACTCGAACCGCTTCAAGGCCCAGGCCTTCGACCGCGCCTCGCGCGCCGTCAGCGCCATCGATCAGGACGTCGAAGAGCTGGTGAAGACGGGCCGGATCTACGACATCTCCGGCATCGGCAAAGGGACGGGGGCGATCATCGAGGAGCTCGTCCGCACCGGCAGGACGAAGTACCTCGAGGAGCTCCGCGCGCAATACCCGCCCGGCATCTTCGAGATGATGCGCGTCCCGGGCCTCGGCCTGAAGAAGATCGGCGTCGTCTACTCGGAGCTCGGCATCTCCTCGCTCGACGAGCTGGAGGCGGCCGCGCGCGACGGCAGCCTGAACGCGATCAAAGGCTTCGGCCAGAAGACGGCGCAGAAGATCCTCGACGGCATCGCCTTCGCGCGGAAGAACACCTCCCGCTTCCTCCTCCCGATCGGCATCGAGGTGGGCGAGCTGCTGCGCGAGCAACTGGCCACCATCGAAGAGGTCGATGACGCCGAGGTGGCGGGGAGCGTGCGCCGCCGGCTGGAGATCATCCGCAACGTGAACCTCGTCATCGCCACGCGCGATGCCGACGCGGTCCTGAAGCGGCTGCGCACGATGGTCGACGCGTTCGAAGCGATCGACGACACCACCTTCAAAGGCGTCGCCCGGAACGAGATCGACCTCCTCTTCCACCTCACGCCGCCGAACGACTTCGGGCATGCCTTGCTGAAAGCGACCGGCAGCGAGGAGTTCGTGGCCGCGTTCGAGACGAAGATCGGCAAGCGCATCAAGGCCAGGACCGAGCACGAGCTGTTCGAGAAGGCGGGCATTCCGTTCGTCGAGCCGGAGCGGCGGGAGGACGCGGCCGAGCTGGCGCGCAAGAAGCGGGTGAAGCTCGTCCACTTCTCCGATCTGCGCGGCACGTTCCACGTCCACACCACCTGGTCCGACGGCCGCCACACCGTGCTCGAGATGCTCACCGCGGCGAAGGAGCGCGGCTTCGAGTACGTCGGCATCTCCGATCACTCCAAGGCCGCCTACTACGCGGGCGGTCTGACCGAGCAGCAGCTCACGCAGCAGCAGGCGGAGATCGCGGCGCGGGAGAAGGAAGTGACGCCGATGCGCGTCTTCCGTGGCACCGAGGCCGACATCCTGCCCGACGGCTCGATCGACTACGGCGCGAAGACGCTCGACCTCTTCGACTTCGTGGTCGCGTCCATCCACTCCCAGTTCAAGATGGAGAAGGAGCAGATGACGGAGCGCATCCTGCGGGCCCTCGACGACCCGCACGTCACGTTCCTCGGGCATCTCACCGGCCGGAAGCTCCTCGGGCGCGAGGGCTACACCTTCGACTTCGACCGCGTCTTCGACCGCGCCGCGGAGCGGGGCGTGATGATCGAGATCAACGGGAACCCGAACCGGCTGGAGCTCGACTGGCGCTACATCAGGCGGGCGCTCGACCGGGGCGTCGTGCTCAGCATCCATCCTGACGCGCACTCCATCAACGAGTACAACGCGCTGATCAGCGGCACGTGGGTGGCGCGCAAAGGCGGCCTCTCGGCGAAGGAGATCTTCAACACGAGGCCGGTCGACGAAGTGGCGGAGTGGTTCGAAAAACGGAAGGGAATGTCATCCTGAACAGCGAAGACTGTGAAGGATCTCCTCGCACTTGCCGGGAGATCCTTCGCCGTCTTCGCGGCTCAGGATGACGGCGGTTACCTTCTCGCCACGACCACGAGCATCAGCGCGCGCTGGCTCCCCGAGGCCTTGGAGGCGCCGAGGATCACCGTCTGGCCGAGCTTGAGGTTCAGCGAGGTCTTGAGCAGTTGCGCGAGCTCGTCCTTGTGGGCACCCTGCAGCTTGGAAAGGCGGAAGTCGTTGACTTTGATCGAGTCGCTGGCCGGGTCGTACTCGCCGATGCGGAAGTCGGCGCGGTAGCCGCTCTGCATGTCCACCAGGCCCGGCTCGCCCTCGTGTCCCTCGACCTCGATGCTGCCGAGGTCCTCGAAGGAGTTGTAGCGAAGCATGGCCAGCTTCGGGGCGACGTCGCGCAGCTCGTCCGGCACGCGGGGCGAGCCTTCCGTCTTGGCGGCGGAGATGAGGCGGACGGAGAGCTTGAAGGCCTGCGCCGGCGCGTCGAAGTTCAGCAGCGCGGCGGAGATCTGCTTGAGGTTGTCCGGATGATCGGTGACCACCAGCGAGTTGGCCGCGGGCTGGATGGAGAGCGAGCCTTCGGTGCTCATCAGCGACTTGATCACGGCCGCCGCCTTGTCCGCATCCTTGTACTTGAACTGGTAGGTGCGGACGGTCAGGGCCTTCCCGTCGGCCGCCGGCTCAGCGAGCGCGGCACCGCAGGTCATCAGAACGAGGAGGATCGCAATCACATACCGCTTCATAGGTCCGCCGGAAGACTGTCGTCGAAGATCATGACGATTCTGGTGTCGCTCGCCCCTTCGCTGGGCACTTCGACGATCGTCGCGTTTGCCGAGTCATACGATTCAATCACAGGTTTCGTCGTCAGCCGAGCCTGACTGACCACCGCCGGATGGACGGCCGCGAGCTGCACCGGCACCGGGACGACGCTCCTGTCATGCTGCCACACGAGCAGCGCGCCGCTCAGGCCCGCGGCCAGAGTGGCGGCCACGGCGAGGCGGCGCGGCCAGGAGACGAGCGTGCCGCGGCGGGCGCTGGACAGCGTGTGCTCGGTGGAGCGGAGGCGGACCTCGCGCATCACGTCATCGACGAAGGCATCGACGCCGCCCGGCGGGACGAGGTTCTCGCCGCCCAAGGCGCGGAACATGATGTCCGGGTCGATGGCCGCCGCATGGTCGAGACACGGGTCGCAGGCGCGGACGTGCTCGAGCACTTCGGGGCTCTCCGTACCAGGAGCGAAGGCGTTGCGGAAAGTGAGGCAGGAGATCATCGTTCGCTCCACAGCCGGGCGTATTCGGGGAAGCGCTTCTGCAACTGCTGCTGCATCAGCTTGCGGGCGTTGAAGAGATGGTTGCGGACGGTCGACTCGCGGCAGCCGAGGACCTTGGCGATCTCCGACGACGGCATGTCTTCCATCTGGTTCATGACGAAGATCGTCTTCTGCTTGGGCGAGAGGACCGTGGCGATCTCGTTGAAGACGTTCTCCACTTCCTTGCGCTGCACGACCACGCCCTGCTCGGCATCGAAGGACGTCTTGACCAGGCGCAGGTTGGAGTTCACGGCGTTGTCGCGCGACTGCTTGTTGCGCATGAAGTCGATGGCCACGTTCGTCACCATCCGGTACAGCCAGGTGTCGAAAGCGTACTGCGGGTCGTACTTTTCGAGGTTCTCCCATAGCTTGATGAAGACCAGTTGGGAGATGTCTTTCGCGTCCTCGGAGTTGCCGATGATCCGGTAACAGAGGGCGTAGACCTTGGAGGTCTTGCGCCGGACGAGGAGCTCGAACGCGTCGGTGTCGCCTTCCCGGATGGTCCGCACCAACTGGCGGTCATCGGGCTCGACAGGGTCTTGAGTCGGAATCATCAGGCGTAGTTCCGCTGCCATCGTGACATGTTGTACGAGGGACGTTGGCAGAACGTCCAAGTTTTCCAGGTACTTCCCAAAAATGGCGCGCGGGCGTCCCGCCCGCCAGCCGCCGGGCGTCCTCGCC